>VGRB01000209.1 GCA_016875475.1 Deltaproteobacteria bacterium | reverse complement strand
AAGGCGGCCGCGCAAGGGGGGTGGCCCGCGCCCCGCAACGCGGGGCGGCGGGCAGGGGGGCGAGCCGCGCCCCCCTCCGATCGATGCCCCTGGGGCCTGCCGGGGTCCGGGGCGTGGGGTACGAATCTCGACGGGTGTCGTTCGGGACCGCCTACCGTGCGGGCCGGGCGACAGCGCGGAGTGCTCGGTTCGAGCGCCGACGGGTTCGAGCGCCGACGGGTTCGAGCGCGCCGCGCTGAGGCGCGGCGCGCTCGGCGGCCGCAAGGCGGCCGCGCAAGGGGCGTGGCCCGCGCCCCGCAACGCGGGGCGGCGGGCAGGGGGGCGAGCCGCGCCCCCCTCCGATCGATGCCCCTGGGGCCTGCCGGGTTGGGAAGTCGGCTTGGCGATTCGGGGGCGCAGGCGGCAGGCGGATTTCGGGACCGTCGCCCCGTTGCCGCGGCAACGGCTTGCCGATACCATCCGGTGATGGGCCGGGCCTTCGCCATCGCCGCGCTCCTCTTCCTCCACGCGGCGGCCTGCTCGCGGACCGCCCCCCCCACGGCGGCCTCGGAGCGGCCCGCACGCGCGGCGTGCCGGGCCGGGGCCACGAACCCCGACCGGCTGCGGTTCGCGGTGGCGCGCAGCGGCAGCTCGGCGTTCTCCGACGAGGGCTACCGGCCGGTCGCCGCGTTCCTGTCGCGGCGCCTGGCCATGCCGGTCGACCTCGTCCCCGCGGATTCCTACGCGGACCTGTGGGACCTGCTGGCGCGCCGCGAGGCCGAGGTGGCGCTGCTGCCGCCGCTCGCGTACGTCGAGGCGACCGAGGCGATCCCGTGCCTGAAGCCGCTGGCCACGATGGCCGCGCACGGCGTGGTCTGGTACTCCGGCTACCTGCTGGTCCACCGCGACAGCCGGATCCCGGACGTGGCGGCGCTCGCCGGCAGGACGGTGGCGTTCGTGGACCGGCACTCCGCGTCGGGCTGGCTGTTCCCCGCGGCGCGGATCGCGGCCGCGGGCGTGGACCCCGAGACCGGGATCGTGCCGCGGTTCCTCGGCGAGCACATGGCGGTACTCCGGGCGCTCGCGTCGCGCGAGGTCGATGCGGCCGCGTCGTTCGGCAGCGCGATCGATGCCGCGCGCAAGCTCGGGTTGGACGTGGCGTCGTTGCGGGTGCTTGCGATCACCGGGCGCGTGCCGCTCGACGCGGTGGCGGCGCGGCCGGACCTGGACGCGGAGCTGGTGCGACGGGTGACCGCCGCGTTCCTGGACCTGAACGCGACGTCCGCCGAGAGCCGCGAGGCGCTCTCGCTGCTGCAGGGCGTGGACGGCTTCGTCGCGTCGGACGACTCGCTGTACGACCCGGTCCGCGAGACGCTCCGCGCCGCGCGCGGCCTGCCGCGGAGGGAGCCGTGAAGCTCCGCAGCAAGGTCCTGTCGCTCGGGCTCGGGATGACCTTCCTCTCGGTGTCGCTGCTGGGCGCGGGGATGGGCGCGGTGCAGCGCGAAGGCTACATGGAGCAGGTCCGCGTGCGCGCCCGCGCCTTCCTCAGCGTCGTGGCCGCCGCGAGCGTGCGCGACCTGGCGTCGAACCGGATCGAGGAGCTGGACCGCGTCGTCGCGTCGCTGCTGGAGAAGGACCTGAAGGACTGGGACATCCGGTTCGTCGCGCTGGTCGATTCCCATCGTCGCGTGGTCGCGCACACGAGCCAGCCCCTGTACGGGACGGTGCTCGACGACCCCTTCACGGTCGAGGCGGCGGAGTCCGACGCGCCGGTCGTGCGCGACGGGAGCGGCGATACGGACGTGCTGCTCGCGAGCATGCCCGTGACCACCGCGGTCCCGGGGCAGCCGGGCATCCGGTGGGGCACGGTCGTCGCGGGCTTCGGGCTGGAGCGGGTGCGCTCGCACCTCCTCGATCTGCTGGGCATCGCGGCCGGCGCGGTCGCGCTGGCGCTGCTCCTGACCGCGGCGCCGCTGGTCCTGCTGCTCCACCGTCAGCTGGTCCGGCCCGTCCAGGTCCTGACCGGCGCGGTGCGCGCGTTCGCGGCCGGGGACCTCGCGCGGCGGACGCGCCTCAGGTGCCGCGACGAACTGGCCGAATTGTCCCACGGATTCAATGACATGGCCGAGCGGATCGAGGGCCAGACGCGGGACCTGGAGCGGCAGGTCGCGGAGCGCACGCACGAACTGGCCGAGGCGAACCGCGCCCTGACCGAGGCGAACACGAGGCTCCAGGGGCTCGCGACTACGGACGGGCTGACGGGGCTCCACAACTACCGCCACTTCGCTTCTGCGCTCTCGGATGAGGTCCAGCGCAGCCGCCGGAGCCGCCTGCCCGTGTCGCTCCTGATGATCGACGTGGACCGGTTCAAGGCGTTCAACGACTCGCAGGGCCACCCGGCCGGGGACCAGGTGCTCCGGGACCTCGCGCGGCACGTCCGCAGCCGCCTCCGGCGGACGGACCACGCCTGCCGGTACGGGGGGGAGGAGTTCTCGGTCATCCTGGTCGAGACGCCCGGCGAGGACGCACGGCGCGTGGCCGAGGACCTGCGCTCGCTCGTGGCCAGGGAACGCTTCTGCGACGCGGGCGGCAACCGGGTCGTGCCGGTCACGATCAGCGTCGGGGTCGCGTCGTTCCCGGCCGACGCCGAGACCGCCGAGGACCTCGTCAAGGCCGCGGACGCCGCCTGCTACCTCGCGAAGCAGGGGGGCAGGAACCGCGTCGAGGCAGCCCGGAAACCCCCGATGTCATTGGAGGGATAGGGGTCGCGCGCGAGCCGCTTGACGCGACCGCCCCGATTCGGCGATGGTTGGGCGCCGGATTCCCGGGGGAGGGGAATGGAGCCGAGCATCGCTTCGCAGACGTCAGCGGCCGTCGAGACCACGCACGCATCCGACCTGGACTACGTCCGCAGGAACGTGCCGTGCCAGTGGGCGTGTCCCGCGTTTACGGACGTGCCGGCGTACATCCTGGCGGGCCAGCGCGCCGACTGGGGCCTGAGCTACGCCACCAACCGCGCCGCGAACCTGTTCCCGGGCGTGCTCGGGCGCATCTGCTCGCGGCCGTGCGAGTCGGCCTGCCGCCACGGCGAGCCGGACCTGGGCGAGCCCGTGTCGATCTGCTCGCTGAAGCGGGCGGCCGCGGACCGCCGGCCGACCGACCACGCGGTCACCGAGCGGCTGTTCGCGGCGTCGGGGCGCACGGTGGCGGTCGTGGGCGCCGGGCCGGCGGGCCTCGCGGCAGCGCACGATCTCGCCGTCTTCGGGCACCGCGTCACGGTCTACGAGGCGCTGCCTCGGCCCGGAGGCATGCTGGTCTTCGGCATCCCCGCCTTCCGGCTGCCGCGCGACGTTGTGGAGGAGGAGGTCTTCAGCGTCCTCAGGCTGGGCGTGCAGGTCGTCTACGGCACGCGGCTCGGCCGCGACGTGCGACTCGCGGACCTGCTCGCCCGTCACGACGCGGTCGTGGTCGCGGCTGGGTGCTACTCGCCGCGCCCGCTCGGGGTGCCCGGGGAGACGCTGCCGGGCGTGATCCCGGGCCTGTCGTTCATGATGGACGTGAACGAGGGCCGCCCGCCGGCCGTGGGGTCGCGCATCGCGGTGATCGGCGGCGGCTTCACGGCCATGGATTGTGCGCGGAGCGCGCTGCGCCTGGGCGCGGCCGAGGTGTCGGTACACCTCCGCACCACCGAGGACGAGCTGGCGGTCACCCGGGAGGAGGTACTGGAGACGCGGCGCGAGGGCGTCCGGTTCGAGAGCCTGCGGTCGGCGGTCGAGGTGCTCGGCGGCGGCCGCGTGGAGGCGGTCCGGTTCCGGCGCAACCGGCTCGGGACCGCGAAAGGGGTCGCGCGCAAGGTCGCGGTGCCCATCGAGGGCTCGGAGTTCACGGTCGAGGCGGACACCGTGATCGCGGCCATCGGGCAGGCGCCGGACGCGCGCGAGTTCGCCGGCGGGAATCACCCGCCGCGGTTCGACCGGGCGACCGGGGCGTGCGAGGTGCCGAGACTGTACGGGGCGGGGGACTTCGTTGCGGGCGCGAGCACGGTGATCGAGGCGATCGGCCACGCGCGGCGGGTCGCGACGGCCGTGGACGCGATGCTGACCGGGCGCGTGCGGCGCCGCACCGTCGTGTCGGTCGAGCCGGCCGCGGACACGCACCGCAAGCGGTCGTGGGACTTCCTGCGCCGAGGCGACGCGCCGCTGCTGCCGGTGCCCGAACGCATGACCCCCCCCGACGCCGAGGTCGAGCTGGGGCTGCCGGACGAGGCGGCCGAGGCCGAGGGGCGGCGGTGCTACCTGTGCGACCTGAAGTACGAGATCCGCGTCCGGGACTGCATCCAGTGCCGCTGGTGCATCGACGTGTGCCCGCGTGACTGCATCCACCTCGCGTCCGGCGTGGGTCCGGGGGGGAAGATCAGGCGCACCACGAAGTGGAACGAGGTCGCGGCCGTGGTCATCGACAACGACCGTTGCATCCGGTGCGGCAACTGCCTCCGGATCTGCCCGACGCGCTGCATCCACGTGTCGCGAACGCGTCTGGAGGACCGGCTGGTGGAGGTGAGGTGATGGGCGGGGCCGGCGAACACTACGTGATCATCGGCAACGGCGTAGCGGGGAACCGGGCGGCCGAGGTGCTGCGCGACGGCGACCCGGAGGCGCGCGTCACGATCGTGTCCGACGAGTCGCAGCCGTTCTACTACCGGCACCTGCTGCGGGACCTCGTCACCGGGGCGGTGGGCGAGGATCGGCTCGGGGTCCGGCCGCTGTCGTGGTGGTCGGACCGGCGCATCCGGCTGCGGCTCGGGCAGCGGGTCCAGCGGATCGACTTCGGGGCGAAGACGATCTACCTGGCGCACCGCGAGAAGCTCGGCTACACGAGGCTGGTCGTGTGTGCGGGTTCGAAGCCGCGCGTCCCCGAGACGCTGTGGGCGAGCCGGGCGCACCTGACCGTCATGAAGACGATCGAGGACGCGCGGGCGCTGCGCGACCGGTTCGGGGACGTGCGCCACGTGCTGATCGCAGGCGGCGACATGGTGAGCGTGAGGACCGCGGCCGCGTTCCTGCTGGCGGGCCGGAAGGTGACTTTCCTGGTGGATCGCGACGCGTTCTGGCCGATCGAGCCGGGACCGGAGCAGCGCGCGGAGCTTGCCGCGGCCCTGCGGTCGCGGGGGGCCGAAGTGATCGAGGACGACGCGGTCGTGGCGGTCGAGCCCGTCGGCGACGCGCGGGTCGTCGCGCTGAAGTCCGGCCGAACCGTGCGGTGCGACGTGGCGGGAGCGTTCTTCGGGCTCGTGCCGGACATCGACTTCCTGGCCGGGAGCGGGCTCGACCTGGAGCGTGGCGTCCTCGTGGACGAGCACCTGCGCACGTCCGTCGAGGGCGTGTGGGCCGCGGGCGACTGCGCGCAGGTCTACAACCCGGACCTCAGGAACTGGTGGGTGTCGGTCGGGTGGGGGAACGCGGAGCGCCTCGGCGAGGTCGCGGCCCGCAACGTGCTCGGCGACGCGGTGCGCGCGACCGGGCCGGCGGAGAGCGTGTTGCGATGCGACGGCGTGGTCGTGGCGACGCGCTGGTGGGTGGATCTGCCATGAGAAGCGATGCCGCTCCGACGGGCATGGTGGTACGGATCTGCGGCGCCGCGGGGGACGGGAACATCGCGGCGGGCCAGGTGCTCAACCGGGCCGTGACGCGCATGGGCTTCCGCGTGATGAACTTCGACTCCTACCCGGCGGAGATCCGCGGGTTCGGGAAGTCGGTCGCGCACACTCGGTTCGAGGTCGAGCGGGTGTGGACGCCCGGGGACGGGTGCGACTGCCTGGTCGCGCTCGACGACGCGCACTCGATCTCCGAGACGGCGCGGCTGCGGGACGGGGCGATCGTGATCTACGACGACCGTCCGCCGGACTGGCACGAAGAGGACCGCTCGGTCGCCGGGTTCGTGGTGCCCGGGATGCACGGGTACGGGGTGCCGCTGCGCGACCTCTCGACGCTTGCGACGAAGGGGACGAAGGCGCGGAACCTGGTCGCCATGGGCGCGCTGGCCGGGCTCGTCAGGCTGCCCGCGGACCCGTTCCGCGAGGCGATCAGGGGGCAGTTCGGCAGCAAGTCCGAAGAGATCCGCGAAGGGAACGTGCGCGCGTTCGACCTCGGGTGGCGGCACGCGACCGAGCGTCTGAAGAAGCGGGACCGTTTCGACTTCGGGCTCGCGGCGCCGGTGGTGGAGCGCGTCGGGAAGGCCGAGATCCTCTCGGGGAACGAGGCGGCTGCGCGCGGGTGCCTGGACGCGGGGCTGCTCATGTACGCGGGCTATCCGATCACGCCCGCGACGAAGATCCTGGAGGTGCTCGCGAAGAAGCTGCCCAAGGCGGGGGGGGTGGTCGTCCAGACCGAGGACGAGATCTCCGCGATCGCGCACGCGGTCGGCGCCGGCTGGGCGGGGACGCGGGCCGCGACCGCGACGTCCGGCCCCGGGCTGAGCCTGATGGTCGAGATGCTGAACCTCGCCGTGATGGCCGAGGTGCCCGTCGTGGTCATCGACAGCCAGCGCGGCGGGCCGTCCACGGGGCTCCCGACCAGGACGGAGCAGTCGGACTTCCGGCTGGCGGCGCACGGCGCGTCCGGGGACTCGCCGCGGCCCGTGCTGGCGCCGGCGGACGTGGCCGAGTGCCACGCGCTGACGTTCAAGGCGTTCGAGGTCGCGGACGCGTTCCAGACGCCGGTGCTGGTCCTGCTGGACTTCTTCCTGTCGAACCGGATCGAGGACGTTTCCGGGCTCGCGGAGGCGGCGGCCCGGTTCGGGACCTACGCGGAGAAGCGCGCGACGGCAGGGGAGGGCGGGTACCGGCGCTACGCGCTGACGGACGACGGCGTATCCCCGCGCGCGGTGCCGGGGACGGAGGGGCTGTTCCACCCGGCGACCGGGCTCGAGCACGACGAGCGGGGCTTCCCGAGCTACGACGGCCCGAACCACGTCCGCATGTCGGACAAGCGGCACCGGAAGATGGCGGCGCTCGCGGCGCGGTGGCCCGAGCCTGAGGCGGTCGGGGCGGAAGGACCTCTGGACCTCGGGGTGGTGAGCTGGGGATCCACGATCGGGGCGGCGACGGAAGCGATGCGGGCGCTGGCGGCCCGGGGCCTCGCGGTCGCCGGGGTGTTCCCGCGGCTGATCTGGCCGGTGCAGGAGCGGCCGCTGCGCGCGCTGTCCGAGCGGTCGCGGGTGCTCGCCGTGGTGGAGATGAACCACGGCGGGCAGTACGCGGACGAGGTCGAGCGCGTGGTCGGCCGGCGCGTGCTGCGCGTGGCGCGGATCGGGGCGGACCCGATCGGGGCGGCGGAGATCGCGGAGGCGCTGGTGGGGGCCCGGAAGGAACCTGGGGATTCCACCGCAGAGACCGCCGAGACGGCAGAGACCGCAGAGAGGAACGGGACGGGTGGGGGGCAGGAACATGGGACTTGAGGAGGGCCAGGTACTGGATTCGGAGGTCGGGCTGGAGGTCGACGAGGTCGTCGGGTCGGGGATCCTGGACTATCGTTCGGAGGCCCTGCCGACCTGGTGCCCGGGGTGCGGGTACTACGGCATCACGATGGGGATCACGCGGGCGTTGAACGCGCTCGCGATCGAGAACCGGAACCTCGTGGTCGTGACCGGGATCGGGTGCGCGGGGCGATACCCGTTCTTCGTGCGGGGGTACGGGTTCCACTGCGTGCACGGCCGGGCGCTCCCGGTCGCGTGCGGGATCAAGATGGCGCGTCCCGAGCTGACCGTGGTCGCGATCGGCGGGGACGGCGACGGACTCGCGATCGGCGGCGGGCACCTGCCGCACGTGGCGCGGCGCAACGTGGACGTCACGTACGTCCTGTTCGACAACGCGATCTACGGGCTGACCAAGGGGCAGGCGTCGCCGACCACCCCGGAGGGACAGGTGACCGCCACGACACCGTACGGGACGCCGGACGCGCCGCTGAACCCGACGCTGCTCGCGCTCGCGCACGGCGCGTCGTTCGTCGCGCGCGGGTGGGCCGGCGACTTCCGCGGCGGCGAGGACCTCATGCGCCGGGCGCTGGCGCACAAGGGCTTCTCGTTCCTGCACTTCGTGTCGCCGTGCGTGACGTTCGACAAGGTCAACCTGACCTGGGATCGGGTGCGCGCGGACTGGCACGCCATGCCGGAGCACCACGACCCCCACGACCTCGCCGGGGCCATGGCGCTGGCCATCGACCCGGTCCGCTACCACGGGGTGTTCCGGGAGGAGCCTCGTCCGGTGTGGGGGGCCTGACCGCCCTACAGGTCCGCCATCGCAGCCGCGACCAGCCGCGCCCGCGCCATCACGGCACGGAGGCGCTCGATCTCGGCCTCGGCGTCCGCGGCGCGGCGCTCAACCTCGGCGATCCCGGCCCGCAGGCGCTCGCGCTCCGCCAGAAAGCCTTCCCCCGCTGGAGGCTCGACGGGGCAGGGCGTGCCCCCGGGTCCGGGCGCCGCCTCGGGTCCGGACGCCGCTCCGGGTCCGGACGCGGGCGCGTCGGTGGGCGACAGCTCGATGAAATCGACCTTCCCGTCGTGCTCGGACAGGAGCCGCTCGATTCGCGCCCGCGCCCGGATGATCGACAGGCCCTCCACGTGCAGCAGGTGGCGGACGAGCGCGAGCACGGTCACGTCGCGGCGCGAGAACGAGACCTGGTCGCCCCGCGTGCGGCTCGGCCGCACGTGCGGCGCGAAATGGCCCTTCCAGTAGCGGACGGCGGATGGGAGGACTCCGAGCACCTCCGCCGCCTCACCGACGCGGAAATACTCGCGATTCGGGAGGGGCCGCCGGGTTCTTACCAGCATGGCGCCCCCGTTGCCTGCCTGGGCTCCGAGCCTGTGGTCCGGAGGCCGGCTCAGGAGTTCAGGATCGACCGCAGCACCTGGCTCGGCTTGAAGGTCAGGACCTTGCGCGCCGAGATCTGGAGCGGCCGGCCCGTCTTGGGGTTCCGGCCCATCCGCTGGCGCTTGGCGCGTACGGTGAAGGAGCCGAAGCTCGAGATCTTCACCTTCTCGCCCGCCACGAGGGCGTCCTTGACCACGTCGAGGATGGTCTCGACGATGGCAGCAGCCTCCTTCTTGGAGAAGCCGCCCAGCCGCTCGTAGACGCCCTCAACGATGTCCGCCTTCGTCATCTGCGTCCCTCCTCCTTCTTCCCCGTGCCCGAACCCGAACCCGAGCCCGAACCCGAGCCCGAGCCCGTACCCGACCTCAAGGCCCCTACGCCTGCACGGCGGTCTTCACGATCCGGGCGAAGCCCGCCGGGTCGTGCACCGCGATGTCGGCCAGGACCTTCCGGTCCACGGCAGCGCCCGCCACGGCGAGCCCGTGGACGAGGTCGGAGTAGCGCGTCCCGTTCATGCGGCACGCCGCGTTGATGCGGACGATCCACAGCGCCCGGAAGTTGCGCTTGGGG
>VGRB01000208.1 GCA_016875475.1 Deltaproteobacteria bacterium | reverse complement strand
TGTTCGAGTAGGCGCAGCCCTGGCCGGGGGCGAAGTCGAGCGGCTTCTTCGAGACGTAGCCGAGCAGGTCCGCGGGCGCGAAGGTCCGGCCGGGGTCCGCGAGCACGTCGGCCCAGAACGCGAAGTCGGACAGGTAGTCCGGGACGCCGCTCCGCATGCCCATGAGCTGCCGGAGCGTGATGTCGCCCCACGCCGGGTAGCCCGGGACGTGCTTCGATATCGGGTCGTCGATCGCGAGGCGGCCCTCCTCGGCGAGCTGGAGGACCGCGACGACCACGTACGGCTTGGTGTTGCTGCCGACGCGGAAGGCGGAGTCGAACTCCATCGGCTTCGCGGCGACGAGGTCCGCGACGCCGCCCGCGCCGCCCCACATGCCGTCGCCGTTCATGCGGACCGCGAGCGACAGGCCCGGCTCGCGCGCGAACACGAGGTACTCGTCGAGGATCGCCTGGAGGCGCGCCTGCGTCGCGGGGTCCACGGGGGTCGGGTCGCCGGCGGCCGGGTCGCCGGGCGTGTCGGCGGGGGTCTCGTCGCCGAGCGCGGCGTCCCGCGCGTCGTCCGCGGCCGGGGGATCGCTCGACACGCAGGCTGCGAGGACGAGCGCGAGGACGACCGGAAGCGCACGGCGCATGGAGACCCCCATCCGCGACCCGGGAGAATTGTAACGCGACCGCGCGGCGAGGTATCCTCGCGCGTCGCTTGGAGGTGCCCATGAGGCCGCTCGCCGCCATCCTCGCCCTGCCGCTCGCGCTGGCCCTCGTCCCGCGCGAGGCGCCCGCGTGCACGAACTTCGTCGTGACGCGCGGCGCGAGCACGGACGGGTCCGTGATGATCACGTACTCCGCGGACTCGCACGGGCTGTACGGGGAACTGTACTACACGCCGCCCGGCGTCCACCCGGAAGGCTCGACCATCGAGGTCTTCGAGTGGGACACGGGCAGGCACCTGGGCCGGATCCCGCAGGCGGCGCGGACGTACGCGGTCGTCGGCAACATGAACGAGCACCAGGTGTCGATCGGCGAGACCACCTTCGGCGGGCGCAAGGAGCTGCTCGACGCCGAGGGCACCGTCGACTACGGCAGCCTGATGTACCTGGCGCTGCAGCGGTCCCGCACCGCGCGCGAGGCGGTCGATACGATCGGCGCGCTGGCCGAGGCGCACGGATATGCGAGCGAGGGCGAGACGTTCTCGATCGCGGACCCGCGCGAGGCGTGGCTGATGGAGATGGTCGGAAAGGGGCCGAAGGGCAAGGGCGCGGTGTGGGTCGCTCTGCGCGTGCCGGACGGCCACGTGACCGCGCACGCGAACGCGTCGCGCATCCGGAAGTTCCCGCTGAGGGACCCGAAGATCTGCGTCTATTCGAAGGACGTCATCGGGTTCGCGCGCGAGAAGAAGTGGTTCGACGGGAAGGACGAGGATTTCAGCTTCGCGGACGCGTACAACCCGGCGTCGTTCGGGGCGCAGCGCTTCTGCGAGGCGCGCGTGTGGGCGTTCTACCGGCGCGTGTCGGCCGCGTTCAGGGACCCGACGCCCTACGTGCGCGGCGTCGAGGGCGCGGAGCCCCTGCCGCTGTGGATCAAGCCGGACAAGCCTCTGTCCGCGCGCGACGTGGCCGAGCTGATGCGGGACCACTTCGAGGGGACCGAGTTCGACCTCGGCAAGGGGGTGGGCGCGGGGCCGTACGGGCTCCCGTACCGGTGGCGGCCGCTGACCTGGGAGCACGAAGGCGCGAAGTACCTGAACGAGCGCGCCACCTCGACGCAGCAGACCGGGTTCTCGTTCGTGGCGCAGATGCGGCCGAGCCTGCCCGACCCGATCGGCGGCGTGCTCTGGTTCGGCGTGGACGACACGTTCCTGACCGTCTACGTGCCCATGTACGCCGGGATCCGCGAGGCGCCGTACAACTTCCGCGTCGGCACGGGCGACTTCCGGCACTTCACCTGGGACTCCGCCTGGTGGGTGTTCAACGTGGTCGCGAACTGGACGTACGCGCGCTGGAGCGACATCGTCGGCGACGTCCGCAGCGTCCAGCGCGAGCTGGAGGGGGAGCACCACGCGCTCCTCGCGGACGCGGACGCGACCGCGGTCAAGCTGTGGGCCGCGTCGCCCGAGCAGGCGCGCGCTTTCCTGACGGACTTCTCCGCGCGGCGGGCCGCGAAGACGGTCGAGCGCTGGCGCAAGCTGTCCCAGGACCTGTTCGTGAAGTACCTCGACGGCAACACGCGGGACGAGATGGGCAAGGTCAAGCACCCCGGGTACTCGAAGGAATGGAAGCAGCGCGTGGTCAACGACGAGGGCGCGCGGCTCAAGGTCACGAAGTTCAAGACGGAACCCGCGGAGGAGTAGGGGCGCGGGCGGCCCCGCCCGCGGTTCAGGAGAAGAACGCGACCACGTGCGGCGAGAGGTGGCGCATCAGGTCGGAGTAGGTCTCGAGCGCCATGCCCGCGAGGCCCCAGCCCGGGACCAGGGTCCAGAGGGTGTAGCCGCGGCGGAAGACCTTGAAGCGCGAGTCCGCGTAGTAGTCCCACGGGTACAGGCCGATCGTCTTGTCGAGCACGAAGCCCCACGCCGCCTCGGCCGCGGTGATGCCGGCGGCGTACACGAGGAGGCGCAGGGGCCAGGCGAGGTCGCGGATCGCGTCGTGCGCGGCCTCGAACCCGAACAGCACGCCGAGCCCGTGAAGCGGGATCATGTACAGGCTTGCGAAGCCCTCCAGGTAGCGCTTCGGCACGCGGCGGCGCACCTCGCAGCCGAGCGCGCGCTCGATGCCGCACACCGCGAACACGGTCTCGAGCGTCAGCCCGAAGAGCACGTACATGGTGAAGCGGAACAGGAGGGCGACGGCATCGTCCATGTCAGAAGGCCCTCGCCGAGACGTGGCCGGACTGGCCGGACAGCCGCGGGATCAGCCGGTCGTACAGCCAGCCCGGGAGGGAGCGGTTCAGGTACGTCAGCAGCTTCATGGGCCACGGGTACAGGTAGGCGCGCCGCCTGCGCTCGATGGCGCGGGCGATCAGGACCGACGAGCGGCGGACCGGGATCTTGAACGGCATGCGGAACTCGTCGTGGTCCGTCATCGGGGTCTCGACGAACCCGGGGTGGATCGACGTGACCGCGACGCCGGCCTGCCGCAGGTCGACGCGCAGGCTCTCCAGGAACACGCCCTGCTGGGCCTTGGTCGAGCTGTACGACGCCGCCGCGGGGAGGCCGCGGAACGCGGCGAGGCTGGACACGCCCACGAGGCGCCCGGCCCGGCGCGCGACCATGGAGGGGATGAACGGGACCAGCGTGTTCGCGAGGCCCATGCAGTTGACCTCCACGAACCGCCGGTGCAGGTCGAGCGAGAACGTGGCGCCCGGGTTGAGCCCCCCGACGCCCGCGTTCGCGACCACCACGTCGGCGAAGCCCCAGCGGCCGAGGACCTCGTCGCGCACCGCCTCCATCGCGCGCGCGTCCGCGACGTCGGCCGCGAACGAGACCGCCTCCCCCCCCGCCGCGACGCACCCGGCCTCGACCTCCGCGAGCAGTTCCCTGCGGCGCGCCACGAGCGCCACCCGCGCCCCCCGCGACGCGAGCAGCAGCCCGAGATCCTTGCCGATCCCGGACGACGCCCCCGTGATGACGACCGCCCTGCCGCGCCAGAAGTCGCCCATGGCCTTCTCCTTCCGGAAGCATTCCGCGCTGTCGCCCGGCCCGCACCCGGGGCGGTCCCGAACGACGTCCGCCGGGATGCGCACCCCACGTCCCTGAACCGGCGGGCCCCTGGGGCATCGATCGGAGGGGGGCGCGCCTCGCCCCCCTGCCCGCCGTCACGCGGGATGATAACCCGATCCGTCGGTGTTGCCATTGACGACCCACGGGGAATCGCCCCCGTACGTGCGAGGTGGAGGACGGATGCGCAGGGAGCTGATCGTCAGCCGGTGCGGGGAGCACGAGGCGCTCGAGGCCGCGGTCGAGGATCCGCGCGAGGTCGGCACGACCGGGAAGGGCTGGACGTACCTGACGTTCTGCCGCCCGGGCACGCTGCCGTCGGACGTCCAGTACGACGTTGACCGCCTCGGCGCCATCGCGCGCGAGAACGGGTTCTTCCTGCCGATCGAGGTCGTCAGCCAGCACTATCGACTCGGCTCACGTCCTCCCAAATCGCCTGGGCCTCCACGAAGGCGTCCCGCAGGCCCGGTGGGGCCGTCATTCCGCGACCGCGCCGGGCGCGCCGGGGCGGATCCGCCGGCCGACCGTGCGGAGCGCCCCGGCCACGGTGTCGAGCGGGAGAAGGAGCGGCCGCAGCGCGGGGAGGAGCGCCGGGAGGCGCGCCGCGTCGGTCCAGCCGGCCGCCTGCGCGCCGCCGAACCGGGGGTCGGTCACGCGCGACCGAAGGGCGCGCGCGCGGAGGGCCGCCATCGCGGACAGCGCCGCCGCGGCAGGCCAGGTCCCGACGCCGCCCCGCAGGAGGGCCTCAGACGCGGATTGCACGAGCCCCGTCGCGACGCCGTGCAGCCCGGCCCCGTGAGCCCGGAAGGCCGCGATCGCCAGGCGAGCCGCCGCGATCGGCCCGCGCCCGGCGCCCTCGACCTCGCGCGAGGCCAGGCACGCGGCCTCGAGGTCGAGCAGGGTCTTGCGCGCGTGCACGGGCAGCGCCTCGCCCGGCGGTTCGGCCACGCCGCAGTCCGCGGGATCGCCCCGCGCCACCGCCTCGGCGTCCGCGGCGAGGGAGCCGCCCGCGCCGGCCAGGAACTCGCGCCACCCGGATCCCAGGTCCGCGACCACCCGCAGGTCCCAGCCGCCGCCCGGCAGGACGGCGCGGTCCAGGACGACCGCGGGCGGACGGCCGGCGCCCAGCGACACCACGCGCCACGCCCCGCGGACCGCCCGCGTCTCCGAGTCCTCGGCGAGCGCCACGCCCTCGAACAGGCTGAGCGCCACGCCCGACAGGCGCTCGCCCGCGGAGATCAGGCGCGACGGCTTCATCTCCGCGAACGTCCACACGTCGCGCGGCACGACGGTCGCGCCCCCCGGCAGGTCCTGGGCGTACGTGTAGACCACGTCCAGCGCGCCGTCCGCGTCCACGTCCGCGAGGTCGGCGCCGAGCGTGCGCCCGAGCCGGGAGACGTACCAGGCGAACGCGGGCGCGGGCGTCCGGCCGACCTCCGGGCCGGCGAAGACCAGTACGCCGTGGAGCGAACTGCGCGAGATGGCGGCGGACGACGACGAGAGGTCCACCACGACCACGCGGTTGCGCGCGAGGTGGCCGGACACGGCCGCGACCCAGGCGGCCCGGTGCACGACGACCGTGGTCGGCTGCCACGCGAACGCGCCGCACTTCACGCCGCGCACGCCCGCGAGCGGGCACGTCCGGTCGTCCGCGAACCCGGCCACGTCGAACTCGAACGCGGTCGGCGTCGCGCGCACCCCCCGCGTCACCGCGCCGAGCACGCGCGCCACCACGGTCGCGGCCTCGTCCGCCTCGACCGCCCGCTCGACCGGCGCGGGCGGCGGCACGGCCGGGAGGACCTGCGCGGGGGCGGGCGCGGCGAGGAGCGAAGAGGCGGCGCCGAGGAGGGTCCGGAAGACGATCCGCCCGTTCATGGCCCGTACACCGCGAAGGTGCCGTCGTCGCCGACCAGGGCGGCCGGGCCGGCCGGACCCGCCGCGACCGCGCGGTACACCCGGAACTGGCCCGTGGACAGCGGCTCGGCCGCGCCGCCGTCGAGCCTCAGGACCGTGCCGGCCCACCCGACCGCGAGCATCAGGTCCGCCCGGCCGCCGACGCCGTACAGGAACGAGGCGGGCTCCTCGTGAAGGCGGTCGCACCCCGACTTGCCGCACGACAGCACCAGCCCGTTGTCGCCGACCGCGAACACGCGATCCTGGCCGGCCGGGGCCAGGTCCCACAGGTCCGACGTGACGCCGGACGGGACCTCGGCGAACCCGTCGCCGTCGTTCCACCACACCCGGCCGGTCGCGCCCGCGACCACGATCGCGCCGCCAGGGGTGGTGCAGACCGCCTCGAGGCGGCCGCCCGGCGCGCCCCCGGCGGCGTTCGCCACGTCGTCGATCACCCCGAAGACGCCCCCGGCCCGGCCGACCGCCCAGGCGCCGTCGGCCACGTCCCACACGTCCGAAAGGTCCTGGCCGGTCGCGGTCTTCACCTCGACCAGCACGTCCCCGTCGCGCCGGCGGAGCGTGCCCGCGGCGCCCGACACGTAGTCGCCGGACGCGGACAGGAGATCGACCTTCGTGCCGGCGTCGAGCGTGCCGAACCGGCCGTCGCGATGCGTCAGCACGAGCCCGGCCGCCCCGACCGCGACCACCTCGCCGTCCGCCCGCACCGTCACCCCGGACAGGCCGCGCGTGACCCCGAGCCGCCGGTCCGCCCAGGACTTCCCCTCGGCCCGGAGCGCGCGCGAGCCGGTCCCGGCCGCGAACAGGGGCTTCGTCCCGTCCGGCAGCACGAGCCCGGCCACGCCGCGCAGGTCCGCGCTGGTGTTGAAGGGTCCGGCCACGGTCTGCACGCCCCACTTGTCGCCGTCGTACCGGATCACGACGCCGCGGTCGCCGACCGCATAGACCTCGTCCGACGCGAACCCGAACACCTGGTGGAGGTCGCGCGGCGGGTCCGCGGCGTCGTTCGTGACCTGGAGCTTCCAGACCACCCCGTTGTGCATCGCGACCGCGCCCCCGCTCCCCACCGCGAACATCCGGCCGTCCGGCGACCGCCAGATCGAGCGGAACCGCGTGCCCGGCGCGCCGACCTGCTGGTGGACCCAGACCGTGCCCTTGAGCTGGAGCACGGATCCCCAGGCCCCGACCGCCCAGACGCCGCCCGCGGACGAAGCCCAGGCCGCGTGGAGGTCGTGCGTCATCCCGGCGTTCATCGCGTCCCACGCGCCGGCCTTCCAGTGGACGATGGTCGCCCCCTTTCCGACCGCGTAGAACTCGTCCGCCGACAGCACGCCGACGCCGAGGAGGTCCTCGGTCACCGGCGGGGCGAGGTCGGTCCAGCGGCCGTCGCGCCACGCGATCGCGGTCCCCGCGGCGCCGACCGCGACGACCGTGCCTTCCGCGCCCGAGACGCCGAACAGGTCCTTGCCCGTGGGCGGCGGCGCGACCGGCACGAGGTCCGTTCCGTCCCAGCGGAGCGCGAGCCCCGCGTCCCCGACCGCCCAGATCGAGGAATCCAGGGACGCCCACATCGAGCGCACGTTGCCGACTCTCGCCAGGTCGAACGACTTGAACCCCTTGACCGGGGGGGGCACGTCCGGCACGTCCGGGCCCGGGTCGGGCGGCAGGGCCGGGTCGTCGGTCGGGTCGGCGGCTGTGTCGTCCGCGTCCCCGGGCGGCAGGTCCGCGACGAGGTCGGGCGCACCCGTCTCGGCGTCGCGCACGTCGGCGGGAACGTCGCGCGCGTCGCTCCCGGCGTCGGACGCCCCCCCGGCGCCGCCGTCGCCGCACGCGACGAGCGCCGCGGCGAGCGACGCGACGAGGATCCTTGCGAGCGTGCGGGACAACGCAGCCCTCCGCGGGGACGCCGAATGGTCGCCGTTCCGGTGCCCGGCAGTCAAATCCTGCTGTCGATCTCGCGCAGCACGGCGCGCTCCAGGGCCGCCTCGAGCCGCGACAGCGCGCGCCGCTGATCCACGATCGCCTCGAGCATCGCGCGGAGGGGCTCCTGGCGCTCGTCGTCGAGGTCCACGCGCTCCATGTACCAGTCCGCGAAGACGCGCTCGTCGATCGCCTCGTCGGACAGGACCAGCATGTGCGAATGGCGCGGGTCGGCGCGGATCGCGGCGATCAGCTCGTCCACGGCCTCGGCGGGGCCCTCCAGCACCTGCATGAACAGCACGCCCGACGTGACCAGCACGCCCGTGACGCCGAGCCGCTCGTTGCGCGCGCCCGCGTGCGAGGTCAGCTCGTCCAGCTCGGACGGCAGCATCCGCTGGACGTGGCGACTGATGTACTTGACGCGCTTCAGCATGCCCCGGCCCACCTCGCCAGCCCGAGCCGCCGGCTTGTCCGGCCCCGCGGCCCCCACTATCATAGCTCGGAGGAGGTCGGCCTGGGCATGCAGCAGGCGCCGCTCGGCAGTTGCCCGGGGTGCCGCGGGGAAGGGCGGGTCGGCACGCCGTGCCCGGAGCCCGCGTGCGCCGCGGCCGGCCTGCACCGGATCCACCCGGAGCACGCGATCCGCGTCGTGCCGTCCAGCCGCCCTCCGCTCGTCGGCCGCCGGATCGACGACATGCTGGTGCTGGAGCGGATCGGCAGCGGCGCGACCGGGACGGTCTACCTCGCGGCGAAGCCGGACACGGGCGTGCGGCTGGCGCTGAAGGTCGTGGTGCCGTCGACGGACGTCAGGCAGAAGAGCCCGGGGAGCGTGGGGGCCGAGGCACGCGCGCTGGCCGCGGTCCGGCACCCGAACGTGGTCGCGCTGCACGCGGTCGGCACGTTCGAGGGCGCCACGTGGCTCGCGATGGACCTGGTCGAGGACGGCTATCCGCTCGACATGGTGATCGAGCGCCGGACCGCGATGGGCTCCTCGTTCCTCGACGCGGAGGTCAGGGGCATCGTCGACCAGGCCGCGGACGGGCTCGAGGCGGCGCACCGGTGCGGCGTCGTGCACCGCGACGTCAAGCCCGCGAACCTGCTGGTCGAGTTCAGGGGCGAAGGGCGCACGCAGGTGTGGGTCGTGGACTTCGGCCTTGCCAAGGACGTGACCAGGGTGTCGTCCACGTCCACGATCGTCGGGACCGCGGCGTACATCGCGCCGGAGCAGCTCCGGGGCCGCGACATCGGCCCGTGGACCGACCTGTACGGCCTCGCCGTGGTCGCGTACGAGCTGATCGACCTCTCCCTGCCGTTTCCCGGCAACGGCTACCCCGAGGTGTTCTCGCGCAAGCTGGACATCGGCTTCGACCCCGGCGAGGCCCTGCGGAGAAAGGGCTATCCCGACGGCGTCGCCGCGTTCTTCCGCAAGGCGCTGGGGCGCCTGCCCGAGAGGAGGTTCCGCGACGCGGGAGAGTTCCGGGCCGCGTTCGACATGGTGATGTCGCTGCTGGCCGGTCGCCGCCCGCCGAGCGGCCGCACGGCCGTGTCGTCGCCGCCCGAGACGCCGCCCACGCCCACGCCCGACGAGACCATCACCGCGCGTCGCCGCGCCGCGCTGCGCGCGTGGATCGGGCGGGAGCGGGCGCGGCTGGAAGGCCCCGGGCCCTGCGGAACCGGGTGACGTCCGTCCGCGCATTGACCCCCGCACCCAGGCAGCCGATACTTGCCCCGTCTTTCCGGGGTGTCGTCGATGGACAGGCTCGCTCGTACGCTGCGCGACTCGGCAGCCGCCCGCTGGACCGCGATGGCGTTCGTGGCGTTCTCGATGCTCTGCGGCTATTTCGTGGCGGACGTGGCCTCGCCGCTGAAGCCGCTGATCGAGCAGCAGCTTTTT
>VGRB01000207.1 GCA_016875475.1 Deltaproteobacteria bacterium | reverse complement strand
GGGGGGCGCGGCTCGCCCCCCTGCCCGCCGCCCCGCGTTGCGGGGCGCGGGCCACCCCCCTTGCGCGACCGCTCTGCGGTCGCCGAGCGCGCCGCGCCTCAGCGCGGCGCGCTCCGGCCGCACAGGGCTTGACATCCGGCCGCGCAAGCGGCATCAAGCACCCATGCAAACCCGGAAACTTGCGGTCCGGGAATGGGGGTCGGGATGAAGCCGATGGAACCGGGCGGCACGATCGCCGCCGCGACGGTCGCAACGCCCGCCGGGACGCCGCTGAACGTGGAAGAGCGGGTCCCGGGCCTCGGGGGCGAAGAGCGGGTGCCGGGTCTCGGTGAGGTCGTTGACGCGCTCTGCGGGTCCGACGACGGGCTCTCCTGCGTCGCGCCGGCCTGCAACCGGTACGCGCTGCCGTCGCGCGACGTGCTGATCGAGGTGGTCGAGGCGCTGCGGTCGGTCCTGTTCCCGGGCTACTACGGGACCTCCGAGCTGTCCACGGAGAGCATCCGGTTCCACGTGGGCGCCTCGCTGGACTGGGTCGCCCGCACGCTGTCCGAGCAGGTCCGCCGCGGCATGTGCTTCATGGACGCGCTCGGCCGGCGCACAGCGGACCCCGAGGCCTGCGACGACCTCGCGCGCGACGTCGTACGGAGGTTCGTGGGTCGGCTGCCCCGCGTGCGGCGCCTGCTCGCGACCGACGTGGCGGCCGCGTACGAGGGCGACCCCGCCGCGACCAGCCCGGACGAGGCGGTCTTCTGCTACCCCGGCATCTCCGCGATCACGAACCACCGGATCGCGCACGAGCTTCATGTGCTGGGGTTGCCCCTGATCCCGCGCATCATCAGCGAGCACGCCCACAGCCTCACCGGGATCGACATCCACCCCGGCGCGACCATCGGCAGCCGCTTCTTCATCGACCACGGGACCGGGGTCGTCATCGGCGAGACCACCGTGATCGGCGACAACGTCCGCATCTACCAGGGCGTCACGCTCGGCGCGAAGAGCTTCCCCAAGGACGAGAACGGCAACCCGGTCAAGGGCGTGCCGCGCCACCCGATCGTCGAGGACGACGTGGTGATCTACTCGGGCGCGACCATCCTGGGACGCGTCACGATCGGCCGCGGGTCCGTTGTCGGCGGGAACGTGTGGCTGACGCACGACGTGCCGCCCGGCAGCCGGATCTCGCTGGCGGGGTGAGGTTCGGGGAGCGGGCGGGCTCTCCTCTACGGGCAGAACCCGTCGCCGAGGGCCGGGGCCAGGTCCATGCAGATGGATCCGCCCGTGGGCGGCAGCTTCGCCCGGATCCCCTCGCAGACCGACGGGTCGAGTTCCTCGCCCGTGTCGTAGTCCTTGCAGGCGGTCATCTCGATCCACCCGCACGGGAAGCACGAGTGCTTGTTCTCGCAGCAGGCGGACCCGTCCGGGAGGCAGAAGGCGAAGTACGTGCCCTGGAAGTCGAGGTTCGCGCAGGCGTCGGTCGGCGGCGCCCAGCAGTCGCGACCGGCTCCACGGTCGCCGAGCCGGCGGTAGTCCGGGCACGGCGGCTCCCTCTTCGGGGGTGCCTGCGTCGGTTCGTACGGGCGGCAGGAGTACTCCGGCGGCTCGCAGGGAATCGTCTTGCAGTGGTACGGCCGGCCGGTCGCGGGGTCCTCGCACTCCCACCCGTATCCGGTCTCGTCCAGCGGCGCGCAGAGCAGCTCGCCGTACTCCGTCTCGATGGACTGCGCGAGCGGCCGCGGCCCGCCGATCCCGGCCGGGCCCTCGGCGGCTCCGTCCCCGGGCATCGGCACCCCGCAGGCCGCGAGCGCGGTGACCCCCGCCGCGACCAGCGCCGCGCCGCAAATCCCTTGTCGCCCCCCTGACGTCCTCATGCCCACGACCTCGGAAGGGGTCCGGGATCCCACACGCCCCGCGCTACCCGTTCCACCTATTAGTCGCCGGCACCCCCCCGAAAGTTCCCCGTGCACCAAAAAAGAGTTCGAGGACCCGCTACGGCCCGTAATTCCAGGTGTTCCAGGCGATCCCGTAGTACGTCGAGTTCGCGTTCCGGCCGGCCTGCACGAGCTTGATCGTGTACTCCTGGTTCGCCGTGGCCTCGAACTCGACGATCTCGTACGAGTTCTCCCAGCTCGCCGAGGACGCGACGAGGTTGGCCCCGGCATAGACCCTCAGGTCGAGGGGGGCGTCAAGCACGTTCGAGGTGCAGGTGCTCCGGTCCGCGGGGTTCGAGCAGCTCGCGGTCGAGTCCCACGTCAGCACGACCCGGATCCGCATGCCGGACAGCGCGTACTTCGCCCGGTAGACGCTGTTCCAGACGCCGTTCGTCCACCCGTTCACGAGGTCCAGGGAGCCCGTGTCGAACCCGGCCTGGGACGCGGTGTTGTTCGGGTTCTTGTCGTTCGACGACTGGCCCAGGCTCATCGCGAGCGCGATGTTCAGCTCGCCCGCGCCGTCCCGGTCGTCGGTCCCGTCGCTGAGCGTCAGGACCGTCCCGTCCACGTTCTCGTCCGCGGAGGCCATCAGGATCGCGCGCACCGCCTCGGGCCAGGACGCGAGCGTGGCGTACCCGTACTGGAGCTGGGCTGCGGCGGCGGAGACGATGGCGGCGGCCGCGCTGGTGCCGGAGCTGTTGTACCCGGCCCCGGAGACGTTGACCGCGGGCGCGGCGATCACGGGCAGCTCGCGGTCGCCGTAGGTCGTGTTGGGGTTCTTCGACGACGTGCTCCCGTAGATCAGGTCGTCCGACCTAGCGGTGGTTGCCCGGTCGTCCGAGCCGCCCACGCACAGGACGTTGAAGCCCTGGTTCGAGGCCACGGCGCCGGAGCCGCCGTTCCCCGCGGCCGCGGCGACGAACGGGTACGGCGAGTGCCGGACCCAGTAGTCGAACAGCCGGTCGAGGGTGGTGTCGCTCGCCTGGGAGTAGTTCCACACCTTGGTCGCGGACGTGGCGCACCAGTTCAGGGCGCCGTCCGCGCTTCCGTCGTAGTTACCCACGTACGTCGAGGCCAGGCTCGCCGCGCCGCCGCCGACCGTGCCGCTCGACCGGATGATCCCGACCATCCAGCGCGCGTGCGCGCTCGTGGTGCCCGTCGGCGGGTCCCGGTAGTAGTCCGCGATGGTCAGGGTCGAGGTGTCGTCGGGCCGGTTCGGCTCGATCAGGCAGACCTTCACCCCGGTCGCGTCGTTGCAGCCCGCGCAGCCCGCATCGACCGCGTCGAACCACGTGTTGCCGGCCGGGGTCGGCTCGACCCAGGGCCGGATCTCCGCGACCACCTCCAGCGAGGCGAGCCACAGGACCTGCGCCTTCGTGAGGTCCAGCCTGACGGCCGGCGCGTTCAGGATGAAGCCGAACTTGTAGAGCCCCTTCGGCACGCCCGCGTCCACCAGGGCGGCCTTCGCGGCCTGCACCTTGGTCACGTGGGCGGACGCCCAGGCGGCGGCCTTCTTCCCGTCGGCCAGCAGCTCCTCGCGGACCGGCGAGTCCTCGTAGGTCCTCAGCCAGACGAAGACCGGGACGACATCGCCGGGGCCCGCGTCGGCGAGGATCCGCCACAGGTCCTCGGAGATGGGCCCGAGCGCGAGGAACCGCCTCTCCTCCTCCATCACGGCGAGGTCGCGGCTCGTGACGCCGAGCGGCGCGCCGGCCTCGCCAAGGACGACCTCGCGCGTGGCGCCCGTCGCGGGGTCGAGCACCTTGGCCTGCCACGTGCAGGT
The DNA here is from genome assembly GCA_016875475.1 of Deltaproteobacteria bacterium. Classification (GTDB taxonomy): domain Bacteria; phylum Myxococcota_A; class UBA9042; order DTJE01; family DTJE01; genus VGRB01. The sequence continues at coordinate 5,764 of VGRB01000207.1, read as the reverse complement.
CCCGAGGTAGTCGTAGCAGGCCATCCCCTTCGCGAGGATCGTGCCCGCCGGTGCGCCCGCCGCGGCCAGAAACTCGGACTCGGCAGGCGCGGCGCCGGCCGGCCGGACGGACAGTGCGACGGCTGCGAGACAGGACAGAGACAGGAGCTTCTTCACGGTACCCTCCTTGCGGTCTGGTTCGAACGATGCGGTGCGGCCTTCCCGAGCCGAACCGCCCCCTCCCTACGGACAAACGACGAGCGACGTGTCGAGGTCCACGCAGCCGGGGTCGGTCGGACCGGGGTCGCAACCCTCCGTGCCGTCGGCGTCCATGCACCTCGCGAGTCCCGGCGGCAGCTTCGCCCGGATCGCGTCACAGAGCGCGAAGTCCAGGTTCTTCCCCGCTCCGTGGTCGAGGCAGCTCCCCACGTCGATCCACCCGCAAAGGAAGCAGGTTTCGCGGGAGAGGCAGCAGCGCGACCCGTCCGGCAGGCAGAACCAGGTCTCCCCGCCCCCCACGCCCCCCGCGCAGTAGTCCGCGGGCGGCGCCCAGCAGTTGCGGCCCGACTTGCCGTCCCCCATCTGCCGGAAGTCGGGACAGGGGGGGACCCAGGGGGGCGAGACCTTCGCGCAGTGCCACTGTTCGCCCGTCCCGTCGGGAACGGCCTTGCAGCCGTACTGGTCCCCGCTCGCGGGCTCGACGCACTCGTAGGCGTATGCCGAACCCTCGATCAGCTCGCAGAGCAGGACGCCCTGCTCCGCGACGATCGGGCGCATCAGGCGGGCCGCGCCCGCCGGATCACCCCCGGGCACCCCGCAGCCTGCCAGCGCCAGGACCGCGACCCACGAAATCGACCTTCGCATCCGACCTCCACGCAGGGGCTGGTTCCATCCCCTGCAATTAGTCGCCACCACCCCCTCGAAAGTTCCCCACGAGGTAATAAAAAGTTTCCGGCACTATTTCCGCATGTTAGCGATCAACTTCAAAAGTCGATGCCGGGGCAATGCCACCGATTCGGGTCGATGTCGCAACGATGGGACTCGATGACCAGCTTGCAGCTTCCCCCGTACGCGGGGCACTCGCAGGTTTCCCCGGACGTGGGGCAAAACCGAACCACGTCCGGCGCCGCCGCGACGGCCGCCGCGCAGTCCGAAGGCCCCAGGGCTTCTCCCGTCCCCGCGACGGTGCAGTCCGGAAGGAGGACCCAGCCGCACGGGCCGCAATCACCCCACGACGCACAACATCCCCCCACCCCGGACGGGTCGCAAGCCCACCTTTCCCGAGAGGAGGCGCCGCCGCCGCAGAACGCCCCCTCGGCCGGGGCCCAGCAGTGCGGGCCGATGCCGTCGCCGAACCGCCTCCCGCCCGGGCACGGCGGACCGGCATCCCCCGCCACCGCCAGGTAGCGGAGCGTCAGGTCGGCGGTCTCGAACCGGCACGAGCCCGCGAGGGCGGCGAGCGCGGCACCGGCGAGGACGAGGACTGGACGCGGATGCACCTTGCGACCCCCTCCACGGGGCGTACTCTACCGCACGCGGAGGAGTCCGCCACACTCCCGGATGGGGTCGGCGAGAATGGAGGTTCCGTCGCGAGGCGGACTACCGGTTCCCCTCAGGCCCGTCGCCGGTCAGGAGGTACCTGACCTCGGTCTTGCGGGTGCCGTCCGGGAACCGCTCGGCGTGCTCCGCGGCCAGCGCGCGGACGTCGGAGTCGCGGCCCTGCTGGGCGCGGACCCGCATGGTGCCGACCAGCGCGGCCTCGGCGGCCTCGGGCGACCGGCTCCTGCGGTGGGGCTCGAACCACGTGAGCGCCTCGTCCAGGCGGCCTTGTCGGATCAGGATCCGGCCAAGGCGGGCAACGGCCCGCGCGGCCTCGGGCGACCGCGGCGCCTCGGCCACGGCGCGGCGGAGCCAGTCCTCGGCCTCGCCCGCCTTGCCGGCCGCCTCGGCCCTGAGCGCGAGCGACCAGAACGCGCGGCCCGCCGCGGCCCCGGTCGGGTAGTCCAGGAGGTAGCGCTTCCACGCCCCGGCCGCCTCGTCCGCGAGCCCGAGGTCGCGCTCCAGCAGGCCGGCGAGGTCCGCGAGCACGCCTTCGCCCGCCCCCGGCGTCCGCAGGGCCTCTTCGTACGCCGCGCGCGCACGCGCCGCGTCGCCGCCCACCCGGTACGCGTCGCCGAGCAGGCCGAGTACCCGCCAGCCGCGCTGCGCGCCGCCGCCCAGGAGCTGGTTGACCATGGCGACCACCTCGGCGTGGCGCCCCTCGGCCAGCATCCGGCGACCGCGCGCCACCACCTCCTCGGGCGTGGGCAGCGGGGCGGACGGGGCCCCGGCGGGCGCGGGCGCGACCACGGCGACCGCAACGGACCGCTCGCCGAACGGCTTCGCGGGCGGAACGATGGCGGGGGACACTGCCCCCGAGCCGGCCTCGGCGGGAGCGACCGCGACGGGCGCGACCGCGTCCGGGCCGACGCCGGACGCCGCGTCGGGCTGCACGGCGGCCACCGGACCCACGGACGGCCCGATCACGGCGGTCGCGGTCACCTGGACCGACTCGCCCGCGGACACGCGCGCGACCTCGACCCCCTTCAGGGTCTCGACGGCGACCACGCCCTCGGACACGGAGATGTCCGTCCGCAGGCCGGCACGGTGACCGACCGCGAACCGCGTGCCGATCGCCCGGACCGTGGCGAACGGGGAGCGGACCTCGAACGCGCCGTTGTGGCCGACGTGCCGGACCTCGGCCTCCACCGCGCCGCTCTCGAGCACGACGGCCGTCGCCCCCGGCGCCCACGCCGCGACCTGCACGCGCGTGTAGGGCTCGAGGCGCAGCGTCCCGACGAGCGGGTCGGACACGGTCACCGGGGAATCGGCGGTCTCGATCCGCTGTCCGGAGCGCACCGGGGCGCCGTCGGGTACGGCCGACGACGCGACCGTTCCGGCGGCCCCGGTCCCCGGCCCGGAGGCCGAGCCGGACACGTACCAGACGCCGGCGGCGAGGGCCGCGGCCGCGGCGATCGGCACCGCCCACCTCGCGACCGAGCGGGGCCGGGACCCGCGCAGCCCGCGCCGGATCGCGTCCATGTCCGGCCGCCGGGCGCGCACGTCGGTCGACTCGCGCGTCACCTCGACCAGCGTGCGGTACGCGGACAGCAGCGTCCGGCACCCGGCGCAGGACTGGAGGTGCTCGCCGACTTCCGACGGCCACTGGCCCCGGAGGCCCGCCGTCTTCAGCCACTCCCTGAACTCGGCGCAGCCGCTCATCTCACGCCTCCCGGGCCGGCCCCCACCGGCCCCGAATCCCAGCTCGGCACCTCGTTCCTCGGCCGCAGGGGTACCACCGCCCCCAGTTCCTCGTCCTCGTCGGACGTCACCACGTCCCCGCCGTACCCCGCGCTGACCAGGGCATCCACGAGCTGGGCGCGCGCGCGGTGAAGGCGGGACCGGACCGTCTTGATCGGCAACACCAGCGCCTCGGACACCTCCTCGAAGCTCATGCCCTCGACCTCGTACAGGAACCACGCCATCCGGAGCCGGACGTCCAGCTCCTCGATCGCGTCCTCGGCGACGCGGAGCGCCTCGCCGTACACGTGCCGCTCCGCCGTGTCCACGGCCATGTCCCGGCCGTCCGGGTGGAACTCGGAGTACGACAACCCGCGACGGAAATGCCGGTACTGGCCCCGGATGAACCGGTCCCGGATGTTCTGGGCGATCGCGAACAGCCAGGTCTGGAGCGCCGCGTCCGCCCGGAACTCCTCGAGCTGCTCGACGGCGGTCAGGAACACCTGCTGGACCAGGTCGTCGAGGTCGGGCTCGGAGATCGACCCGACCAGGTAGCGCAGGTACCGGCCGACCGAGCCGCTGTACGCAGCGTACAGCTCGCGCCAGGCGGACTCCTCCCGGGCGCGGCAGCGCGCGAGCAGGCCCACCTCGTGCGCGCGACGGCTCGACTCGGGCCACAGCCTCATCGGTGCGCCCCTCCGCCGAACGCGTAGGACAGCCGCGCGGCGAGACCGCCGGACCAGCGCGGCGGGTCGTAGACCTGCCGCCCGCCCAGGGACTGCGCCTCGCCCGCCAGGAACCCCCGCACGCCCCCGGCCAGCGCGACCCTGAAGCCCCTGGGGACGAGCAGGGACGCCTCGACCTCGCCCTCGAGCGTCGGGACGACGTCCGTCGCGCCCCCCTCGACCGACATCACGCCGGCGCCGAACAGGACGCGCCTCCACTCCAGCCCCACGCCCCCGCCCGCCCGGAACAGGAACGGTCCCGCGGACGGGCCGCCCCAGACCCACAGGGTGACCGGGACCGCCTGGATCCCGGACACGCCGAGCCCGCCCGGGCCGCTGCCGCCCAGCCAGCCGAGCCTCACGCCCATCGCGAGCCGCTCCCGGAACAGGGCGAGCCCGATCGCCACGTCGGCGCCGGCGAGGTGGACGCCCGGCCGCGGCTGGTGCTCCCACCGGCCCCCCGCGGACACGAACCCTTCCGGCGACGCGCCGATCGGCGGGGCGATCACGGGTCCGGCCGGTCCCGAGTCACGCCGGATCCCCGAGTCCACGAGGACGTCGCCCGGCCGCACCGCGACCAGCGCGGCCACGACCCGGCGCGCGAGGTCCGTGGCGGGGTCGGACGGGTCCAGTTCGGACGGGTCCAGTTCGGACGGGCGCCACACCGCGTCCTCGCGCCCCGCCCGGAGCCGCACCACCAGGCCGTCCAGGACCAGCACCTCGGACGCGTCGCAACGGGCCGACGTCGATGCGCGGGCCCTCTCGAGCGCGATCCCCGCCTTGAGCGCCTCGACCGCGATCGCCGTCTCGAGCACCTCGGGATCGACGCCCTCGACGGGCGAGGCCGACACCACGCAGAGCGTGCGGGCCGCGGCGCCGGGCGCGACGGCTCCGACGACGCAGAGGGCGAGGACCGCCGCCGCCGCCTCCGTCACCGTCCTCGAGAGTCCCGCTCGCAACCGGCCACCTCTGCGCGCGGTCCTTCCCGACCGCGTGCCCGTTTCCGTCTCCATGCATTAGTCGCCGGATGGGGGCAGAAGGTTCCCCGACCGGCGGCTCGCGCGCGAAGTTTCTTGCTTCCCGCGCAATTCCGCGAGCTTGCTCGCGTACTTCAAAAGTGCCGAAACCCCCGCCCCCGGGCGGAGGTTGCCTGCGTACCGTCTGCCCGCTACAGTACCGCACCGGCGCGGCCAGAGGGCGGGTCGAGCCTGCCGCGCGGGGGCATCCACGAGGGAACTGCCGATGGGCGAGGATCCGAAGGGCGCGGGGACGGGCAAGGTCAGGCATGTCGAGGGCGCGGCCGCGACGAACTTCGTGCGCGAGATCGTGATCGAGGACCTCGGGGCCGGCCGGAACGACGGCCGGGTCGCGACGCGGTTTCCGCCGGAGCCGAACGGCTACCTGCACATCGGCCACGCGAAGGCGATCTGCCTCGACTTCGGGATCGCGCGCGAGTTCGGGGGCACCTGCAACCTCCGGTACGACGACACGAACCCGACCACCGAGGACGTGGAGTACGTCAACGCGATCGAGGAGGACATCCGCTGGCTCGGGTTCCAGTGGGCTGGGAAGTTCTACGCTTCCGAGTACTTCGAGCGACTCTACGAGTTCGCGCTGCTGCTGATCCGCAAGGGCAAGGCGTACGTGGACAGCCTGACCGAGGACGAGATCCGGGAGTACCGCGGGAACTTCTACAAGAAGGGGGTCGAGAGCCCCTGCCGCAACCGGCCGGTCGAGGAGAACCTGGACCTGTTCGCCCGGATGCGGGCCGGCGAGTTCGC
>VGRB01000206.1 GCA_016875475.1 Deltaproteobacteria bacterium | reverse complement strand
CAGGGCCGCCTGGTCCTACTGGACCTTCGCGACCGCGGCGTCGTCGCCGGAGTCCTGCGCGGCGCGCAGCTTGCGGAACGTCTCGTCGCCGTAGGCCTTGTTGAAGTAGTTCTCGGCCTTGTCCCAGTACAGCTCGGCGAGCCGCGTCAGGTACTCGGGCTTGGACGGGTCGTCGTCGTCGGTCGCCTCGATCAACTGCCGGAGCGTCTCGACCGCCTCCTCCAGCTTCTCGTCCGCCATCGCCTCCGGCCGCGCGCTGATCGCGCGGACGCCGAGCGGGACGACCTTCCTGCCCTTGTCCTTCCGGGGGCCCTCGACCGGCGTCGGCGCCGCCGGCAGGTCGTACGTCTTGATCTTCTCCTGGTCCGACTTCTTCTCGGTTTGCGCCGGAGCGGGGGAGGACAGGAGCCCCACGACGGCCGCGCCGCAGATCACGGTCTGGAGGAGTCGCGTCATGAACGACCTCACTTGCCCGCCGTCCCGCACAGGGAGCTGAGGGGGTAGTAGTAGGAACCCAGCTCGTCCTTCCAGGACTCGCCGTCGTACGGCCACAGGATGTGCTCGGCGTCGATCGCCACCCTGGTGTCGGGCTTCGCGCCGGCCTTCTCGACGACCTGCTCGAGCCGGAACCTCTCCTCGAGGATGCCCTTCTGGGCGTTCAGCGACTCGAACCGCACCTTCAGCGCCTGCGCGAGGAGGCCCTTCAGCTCCTTGCCGACGCGGGCGAGCCGCTCCCGCGCGAGCTTGCCGGCCTCGCCGATGGTCAGCGACCGGTACGCCACGAGGTCCGGGATGAGGAACGCCGCCATGCCGCGCGCCACGGGGTGCTTCTTCAGCTCCTCGAGCTGGGCGATCTCGCGGGACATGTGCACGACGAACTCGAACAGGCGCTTCAGCTTCTTGTCCGTGAGCGCCGCGTTGAAGATCCTCTTGACCTTCAGCGAGTACCGGCCGCCCTTCACGGACACGGACGCGAGGTAGCTGTAGAAATCCGCCGGGTCCGGGTGCGCCGCGAGCGCCGCCTCCAGCTCCTTCAGGACGTCGTAGTACTCCTTGTAGAACGGGTCGATGGTGGAGAGCGCCTCCTCGTAGTGGCAGTTCTTGAAGAAGATCACTGCCTTCAAGACGTACGCCTCCGGGTAGTACTCCTCCTCGAAGTAGGGCGACGCGACCGTCTGGAGGTTGCCGAGCGCGCGCGCATAGTTGGTGGCCATGTAGTAGGCCCAGCTCTTCTCGAACAGGCTGTCGAGCCACTCGCCGGACCTGTCCGAGATCTGGTCGTAGTACCGGATCGACGTGTCGAACTGCTGGGTGGAGTAGAAGATGCGGGCGAGCGCCATCACGGCCATCTGCTCGTATCGCCGCGCCTCGTTCACCTTGGGGTGGTCCTTCAGGAACCGCAGGACCTCCTTGAACGACTCGGACGCGGGGCCCGCCTCGTTCTTGCGGACCTGGACGACGCCCTTCAGGTAGGTGCCCTTGACGTACAGCTCGGGCTTGCCGGGGCCGACGCGGGACAGCGAATCGAGCGCCTTCCCGAGGCTGCCCTCGTAGTAGTAGTGCTGGCCGACGAAGAAGCCGATCTCCTCGGCGAGGTCGGGCGGATACGCGTCCACGGCGTACGCGGCCATGCGGTACAGCGTGTTCGTCTCGCCCGGCAGCTCGCGGTGGATGCGGAGCAGCCAGGGCAGCGTCTCGCGGTAGCGCACGTGGTCCGGGCCGACGTCCGCGACGCGATCGAAGTAGTTGAACGAGGACACGTAGAGCTTCAACTGGAAGAGCGCGACGCCCAGCTCGTACTGGGCCTCCTGGTAGTAGGGCTGCGCCTCGTCGCCCTCGGCGAGGATCTTGTGGAACACGAGGGCCGCGTCGTAGTACTTGCCCTGCGCCGAGAGCCGCTTGCCCTCGTTCAGGACCAGCACGAACGCGCTCATCCCGCCGTCGTTCACGGCGCGCGGGGCCGCGTCGGCAGGGGCCGCGTCGGCAGGGGCCGCAACGGCAGCGGCGGGGGTCGGAGTCCCGGCCGGCGCCGGTGCGGGCGCCTGCGCCAGGACCGCGGCCGGGCCCACCAGCACGGCCACCAGCGAGGCCAGCTTCATCAGGTCGCGCATCGATGATTCCCCTCGATAAAGGGTCCCACGTTGCACCGCATTATTGCAGAAGTCCGGGGAGTGTCAACAAGCCGAACGCGAACCGCAATCAGCCGCCTGCATGGCGCAGGCGGCGGATTGCGGGGACGTCGCGGCCTACCCGTTCCTCGCCGGTTCTGCTATCTTCCCGACGCTTTCCGAAGCCGGAGTGACCGGGAATGGACAGGGCCACGGTCGACAGGATCGCGCAGTTCGAGGGCAACGACGTCCTGCTCCAGGGCTGGCTCGCGAACCGCGCGTCCAAGGGCAAGCTGCACTTCCTACAGGTCCGCGACGGGACCGGGACGATCCAGTGCGTGGTCTTCAAGGGCAACGTGACGCCGGAGGAGTTCGACGCGGCGGACCACCTGCCGCAGGAATCCTCGCTCGAGGTCGAGGGCGCGGTGCGCAAGGACCCGCGCTCGCCGATCGGGTTCGAGATCGACGTGAAGCGCCTGCGCGTGGTCAGCGTGGCCGAGCCGTTCCCGATCCAGCCGAAGGAGCACGGCACCGGGTTCCTGATGGAGCACCGGCACCTGTGGCTCCGGTCGCGCCGCCAGGTCGCGGTCCTGCGCGTGCGCGCCGCGATCGTGAAGGCGATCCGCGACTACTTCGACTCGAACGGCTTCCTGCTGGTCGACTCGCCGATCCTGACCCCCGCGGCCTGCGAGGGCACGACCACGCTGTTCGAGCTGGACTACTTCGGCGAGAAGGCCTACCTGACCCAGAGCGGCCAGCTCTACTCCGAGGCGACCTGCGCGGCGCTCGGCAAGGTCTACTGCTTCGGCCCGACCTTCCGCGCGGAGAAGTCCAAGACCCGGCGCCACCTGATGGAGTTCTGGATGGTGGAGCCGGAGATGCCGTTCGCCGACCTCGACGAGAACATGCGGGTCGCCGAGGACTTCCTCGTATACGTGGTCGGCCGCGTGATCGAGGCGCGGCGGCCCGAGCTGGAGCAGCTCGAACGCGACTTGAAGCCGCTGGAGGCGATCCGGAAGCCCTTCCCGCGGGTCCACTACGACGAGGCGATCCAGGTCCTCCAGGCGAACGGCAGCGACATCCCGTGGGGCGACGACTTCGGCGGGGACGACGAGACGCGCCTGACGAAGCAGTACGACCGCCCGATCATCGTGCACCGGTACCCGGCCGCGGTGAAGGCGTTCTACATGAAGAAGGACCCGACCGACCCCAGGTACTCGATGTCCATGGACGTGCTCGCGCCCGAGGGGTACGGCGAGGTGATCGGCGGCGGGCAGCGCGAGGACTCGCTGGACGTGCTTCGGAACGCGATCACGGCCCACGGCCTGCCCATGGAGGCGTTCGAGTGGTACCTGGACGTGCGGCGCTACGGGAGCGTGCCGCACGCCGGGTTCGGGCTCGGGCTCGAGCGGACGGTCGCGTGGATCTGCGGGCTCGGGCACATCCGCGAGACGATCCCGTTCCCGCGGATGCTGGAGAAGATGACCCCATAGGGCAGGCTCGGGTTCGGGGACGGGGACGGGAATACCGAGGAACGCGATGCGGGATCCGATCCTGGTACTGGGCAAGTACGAAATCGTCGAGGCGATCGGCTCCGGCGGGATGGCCACGGTATACCGCGGCAAGGTCGCCGGGCCGATGGGGTTCGAGAAGCCGGTCGCGGTCAAGGTGCTCCAGGAGGACGTCGCCGCGGACGAGGAGATCGTCCGCATGTTCATCGACGAGGCTCGGCTCGGCGCCAGGCTGTCCCATCCGAACGTCGCGAACGTGCTGGACTTCGGCGAGGCCGGGGGACGGTACTACATGGCGATGGAGTACGTGGACGGGGTCAGCCTTGCGGGGCTGCTGAAGCACCTCGGCAAGGGCCGCAAGCCGAAGCCGCTCGAGCCCGCGGTCGCGGTCCACGTCGCGGCCTGCGTCCTGCGCGGGCTCGCGTACGCGCACGGGGTGAACGGGCCGGACGGCAGGGCGCTCGGGATCGTCCACCGCGACGTCAGCCCGCAGAACGTCCTGCTGGACCGGTCCGGGACCGTGAAGCTGTGCGACTTCGGGATCGCGACCGGGTCCTACCGCATCGAGAAGACGCGCGTCGGCGTGATCAAGGGCAAGGCCGGCTACATGTCGCCCGAGCAGGCATCAGGCGGGAAGGTCGACGCGCGGTCGGACCTCTACTCGCTCGCCCTGTCCATTGTCGCGATGCTGAGCGGCGGGCCCGCGTACGACGGCAAGGACACGACCGAGGTCCGCGGCAAGGCCGCGAAGGGGCTCGGGAACGAGCGGATCGAGGCGCTCGCGTGCGACGTCGCCCTGAAGGAGGTGCTGCGGCGCGCGCTCGCCGCGAAGCCCGCGGACCGGTTCGCGACCGCCTCCGAGTTCCTGTCGGCGCTGCTGGCGGCCGCGCCCGACCCGGCCGAGGCCGGCCGGAACGCGCTCGCGGCCCTGCTGGAGAAGGTCCCCGACAGCGCTGCCCGCACCGGATCGCCCTACAGGAAGAAGGGCGGCGCGCCCGCGGCGAAGGACGCGACCGCGGCCAGGTCCGACGCCGTGCCGACCACCGGGCTGCGGAACCTCCTCATCGTGGCGGGAGTCGCGGTGCTCGCGGCGCTCGTCCTTGCCCTGCTCGGGGTCGGGATGCCGTCTCCCTGAGGTCGTCCGGAGTATTCACGTTCAGCAGGAAGCGGTCCGGGTCGCCGAATGCGCGGAGCGCGTCCGGGCCGAGGGCCGCCGCGTTCGCCCGCAGCGCGAGCCGGTGCACGGCCCGCTCGCCCCGCGCGAGGGCCTCCTCGGCGAGCGGCAGCAGCGAACGCGGATAGACCGCGACGAGCGGCTGGATGCCGCGGCCGTCGTCCACGACAGCGCCCCGGTCGCCCGCCGCATCCGCGAGCGCGAGCAGCAGCGCCGGCGGCACGAGCGGCATGTCCACGGGCAGGAACGCGCAGAGCGGCGTCGATGCCGCCCGCAGCCCGGCCGCGATCCCGGCGAGCGGACCGGCGTCCGGACGGTCGTCGCGCGCCGCCTCCAGGCCCGCGACCGCGGGCTCGCCGCGCGCGAGCGACACCAGGACGCGCGGCGCGACCTCCCGCAGGATCGCGACGGCCCGGTCGAGGAGCGACGCACCGTCGAGCAGGGCGATCCGCTTGTCCGATCCGAACCGCTCGGACCGCCCGCCAGCGAGCACGACGCCGGTGAGGTCGTGGCGCATCATCGACGCAATGCTACCATCCGTCAGGGACCGTGCAGTCGGGGCGCTTGACCGGCCGCGCAAGGCGGATAGACTGGGTCCGACTCGCGAACGGAATCGCGGCCATGCTGGCGGACAAGACGATCGGCGTGCTCGGCGCCGGGAACATGGGAGAGGCGTTGATCGCGGGCCTCGTGAAGGCGAGCCTCGTCCGGCCGGAGCAGATCCTGGCGAGCCGGCGTTCCGAGGTGGCGCTCGCGTGGCTGCGCGACCAGTACGGGGTGCGGACCACGCTCGACAACCGCGAACTGGTCGCGGCGTCCGACCTCGTCGTGCTCGCGGTGAAGCCGCAGGTGATGCCGTCCGTGCTGGAGGAGACCGCGGACCGGTTCCGGACCGGCCAGGTGGTGATCTCCATCGCGGCCGGCATCACGACCGCGATGCTCGAGTCCTACGTGAGGAACGACATCCCGGTCGTGCGCGTGATGCCGAACACCCCCGCCCTGGTCGGCGAGGCGGTGTCGCCGTACTGCCTAGGCCGCCACGGGTCCACGGACCAGGCGTTGCTCGCGTCGCAGATATTCTCCGCGGTCGGCATGACGGTGCAGATCGACGAGGACCTGATGGACGCGGTCACGGCCCTGTCCGGCACCGGGCCGGCCTACCTCTTCTACCTGCTGGAGGGGCTCATCGACGCGGGCGTCGCGATGGGGCTCCCCGAGTACGTGTCCCGCGCGCTCGTCCGGCAGACCGCGTACGGCGCGGCCAAGCTGGTGGTCGAGACGCCCCGTTCGCCGCGGCAGCTCCGGGCCCAGGTCACCTCGCCCCAGGGCACGACGCACGCGGCGATGACGCACCTCGACAGGGAGGAGTTCCTGGCCACCCTGCGGGACGCGGTGTTCAAGGCGCGGGACCGCGCGCGCGAGCTTGGCCTCGCGAACAAGGCCCGAGGCGAGGACGCTCCGGGGGGCTGATGGACCAGCGGTTCCTGGAGGCGGCCTGCGCGGACCTGGCCGACCTGATCGAGATCGGCGCGCCGAGCCGCGAATCGAACCTCCCCGTGATCGCGCGGCTGGAGGCGCACTGGCGCGGGCTCGGGTGGACCGCGCGACGCATGGCGCTGGCGGACGACGGCCCGCCGCGCGCGAACCTGCTGCTGGCTCGCGGCGACGCGCCGACCGTCCTGTTCTGCTGCCACGTGGACACGGTCCCGCCGGGCGATCCCAAGCTCTGGACCGCGTCGGACGGCCGCCCCCGCACCCCGGTCGCGTGGCGCGGGCAGGTGTTCGGCCTCGGCGCGAGCGACACCCTCGGGTCGGCCGCGGTCCTGGACACGCTCGCGGCGTTCGGCCGCCTCCCGGGCCACGCGGCGGTCGCGTTCACCGCGGACGAGGAGGTCGGGGCTGTCGGCGCGGCGCAGCTCGTCGCGTCCGGACTCATCCCCAGGTCGGTCGGGCTGGTCGTGGTCTGCGAGCCCACCGAGAACCGCGTCGTGACGGGCCAGAAGGGCTACGTCCCGTTCGACGTGATCGCGCGCGACGCCGTGGCCAGGGACGCGCCGGGCGCCGTGCCGGCGGACCTCGTGCGGACCCTCGTCGTGGTCGGCCAGGAGGCGCACTCCGCGCGGCCCGCGACCGGGCGGAACGCGCTGTTCGAGATGGCGCACGACGACGACGTGGAGCTGATCCAGGACACGATCGCGCTCGAGATCGAGTGCCGCGGGGTGCGGAACAAGGTCCCCGGCGTCGCGTCGATCCGTTACGCGGACATGGCGGGCCTGTTGATGGACGGAACGCACCACGAGGTCCCCCTCCGCGTCGTCCTGGACTTCCTGCGACGCATGGATGCGCTGGCCGGGCGGCTCGCGGAGAGCACGGACGGCCGGTTCGACCCCCCCGGGGTGACCCTGAACGTCGGCTCGGTCTCGGTGCAGGGGCGCGACCTCGTGTTCGCGTGCGACGCGCGCCATGTGCCCGGGGTGACGCCCCGCGAGGTGCTCGACGCGGCGCTCGCGGAGGCGCGGGCCGCGTTCGGCGAGGCCGGGCTGCGGCACCCCTTCGCGCCGCTCGCGCCGGTGTGGACCGAGCCCGACGACGCGATGCGGACCGCGTTCGCCGACTGCCTGGAGGGGTGCGGCAAGTCCGCCTACACCGAGGCCGCGGTCTTCGCGGAGGCCGGCTTCCGGACGGTCATCGCGGGGCCCGGCAACCTCCTGGTCCACCGGCCGAACGAGCACGTGGACGTCGCGGCGCTGCATGCCGGCGGGGAGTTGTACGTGCGGCTCGCCGCCCACGCGGGACGCTAGGAGCCTCCTAGCCAACCGCGAGCGACCGCGCTATAAGCGCCCGCCATGGACGCGACCCACGCCTCGGTCACCACCTGGATGCTCCTCGGAACGGCGGCGATCGTGTCACTGGTCCACGGCCTGCTCCCGAACCACTGGCTGCCGTTCGTACTGATCGGGCGCGTGCAGGGCTGGACGGCGCGCCGCATGATCCACGTGCTCGCGATGGCCGGCGCGGCCCACGTCGCGGTCGCCGGCGCGATCGCGATGGTGACGCTCCTGGTCGGGATTGCGCTCGCGGACACGTTGTCGGAGCACGCGGACGTCCTGCCCGGCCTTATCCTGCTCGGGATCGGGCTGGTCTATATCGTGCTGGACGTGCGCGCGAACGGGCACCACCATCACCTCCACCACGACGTGCACGAGGCCGCGAGCGGCGGCATGCCCGACCGGTCCGCCATCGTGACGCTGGTCCTGACGCTCGCCCTGTCCCCTTGCGAGGCCATGGTGCCGGTCTTCGTCAGCGCGGCGCCGACCGGCGACCCCGCGCTGCTGCTCCTGCTCGTGGTCGTGTCCGGCATCGCGTCGGTCGGCGTGATGGGCACGCTCGCGTGGATGGCGTGGCACGGGTCGCGCCGCGTGGAGTTCGGCCGGTTCGCGCGACGCGAGCGGCTGGTGGTCGGGCTCGTCCTGGCGGCGATTGGCGCGGCGACGCTGGCGATCGTGGCGGCGGGCGGGCACGCGTAGCCCCCTGCGCGCCCGGCCGGCGGTCACCCCAACCGGGCGATGACCCTCTCCACGATCTCCGCGATCTGGGCCTCTTCGGCCGCGCCGCGGGGAGCGCCGCACGCGGTGCATCCCTCGCACGACGACCACCTGCGCGACAGCCCCATGGCCTCGGCCAACGCGCGAAGCCGCGCGACCTCGGCGGGCGGCAGCGGGCGGACCGGGCCGAGCGCGCGCGCCAGGTGCGTGATGCGGGCCGTGTGCTCGAGCGACTCGAGGCGGTCGTACGCCTCGAACACGTCGCGGCCCACGGTCACGGATCCGTGGCGGTCCATCATGACCACGTCGTGGTCCACGAGCAGGCGCTCGACGCCCGCGGCGAGGTCGTCCGTGGACGGCGTCGCGTAGGCCGCGGTCGGCACGTCGCCGAGCGCCACGATCGACTCGGGCACGAGGCACTGCGCCAGCGGCAACCCGGCGATCGTGAAGGCGATCGCGGTCGGCGGATGGGCGTGGACGACGGCGCCGATCGAGGGCCGCGCGCGGTAGGCCGCGAGGTGGACCCGGATCTCGCTGGAGGGCCTTGCCCTCCCCTTCGCGGGGCGGCCGTCGAGGTCCACCACGACGAGGTCGCCGGGCTTGATGAAGCCCTTGTTCGCGCCCGACGGGGTCACCAGCAGGCGTCCCGGGCCGAGGCGCGCGGAGACGTTCCCCTCCCCCCCGGAGATCAGGCCGCGGTCGTGCATCCGGCGGCAGCACTCGACGATCCTGTCGCGGAGGGAGGCTTCGTCCGTCATGGGCTCGTCGCGTCCGTCATGTGCCCGCCGCGTCCAGCATGGGCACGCCGCGTCCGTCATGGGCCCGCCGCGTCCGTCACGGGCCCGCCGCGTCCGTGCGGTGCCCGCCGCGTCCGGCACGGGCCCGCCGCGTCCGGCACGGGCCCGCCGCGTCCGTCGTGGGCCCGCCGCGTCCGTCGTGGGCCCGCCGCGTCCGTCATGGGCCCGCCGCGTCCGTCACGGGCCCGCCGCGTCCGTCATGGGCCCGCCGCGCCCGTCCTGGGCCCGCCGCGTCCGTCTCGGGCCCGCCGCGTTCGTCACGGGCCCGCCGCGCCCGTCCTGGGCCCGCCGCGTCCGTCACGGGCCCGCCGCGTTCGTCACGGGCCCGCCGCGGCCGTCCC
>VGRB01000205.1 GCA_016875475.1 Deltaproteobacteria bacterium | reverse complement strand
CCCCCCGGCCCCCATGGCCCCACCCCGCCGGTTGCCGGGCCGAAGACGTCGCCCTGATGCAGGGCGGGGCGACGCGCCGTGTTGCCGCGCGGGCGACGTCTTCTGCAATTGTGAATCGGCAACCGGCGGGGGAACGGAACAGGGTCTCCCGGAAGGGATTGTGCGTAGGTGCCGCGGGGTCCCGTACCCGTACCCGTACCCGTGTTCCCCGCTCTGAGCATTCCGCGCTGTCGCCCGGCCCGCGCGACAGGCGGTCCCGAACGACACCCGTCGAGACGCGTACCCCGCCTTCCCGACCCGGCAGGCCCCGGGGGCATCGATCGGAGGGGGGCGCGGCTCGCCCCCCTGCCCGCCCCAAATCGTCGGGCCTCCTTGCCGTTGGGCGGCTCCCCCTGCGCGGCTTTGCCGCGCGGGGGCGCCCCCAGGGCCGGCTAGTTTCGTGGATCTGGCGCGCTGCGCGCCGTCCGATAGCGCTGCTATCGGCCGGTGCTCGCGTCCGCCGCCTTCGTTGCGGCCGCCCTGGGCCCCCTTTGCGGCCCGGGGGGCGCAAAGGGGATCCGCGAAACCGCTCGGCCATCCGCTCGCCCCCGGCTGCGTCGGACCGACGATTTGGGGCCCGCCGCCCCGCCTTGCGGGGCGCGGGCCCCCCCCCTTGCGCGACCGCTCTGCGGTCGCCGAGCGCGCCGCGCCTCAGCGCGGATCGCTCGCTCTCCCCCCTCGATGACACCGGCCTCGCGTTCGGGCATAATCGAGTTCGCGTGGCGGGTTCCGTCGGGCGCGACACGCGAGCGGGCAGACCGGGGCGGCGATGAGCGAAACGACCATCGTGCTGGCGGTTTCGCTGGGCGTGGAGCTGCTCGCCGCCTTCCTGGCCCTGCGCCTGATCCGCTCCACCGGCCAGAAGGCGGGATGGGCGCTGATCGCGACCGCGGCGGCCCTTATGGCGGTCCGCGGCATCCTCGCCCTCGCGGGCGGCTTCTCGCTCGAGCCGGACGTCGAGACCGAGCTGATGACGCTCTGCGTCGCCCTCTTCATGGCCGCGGGGGCGGCGATGATCGGGCCCGTGTTCCGCGAGGCGAAGCGCACGCAGGTCGCCCTCGCGGAAAGCGAATCGCGATTCCGCAACCTGTTCGAGAACGCGCAGATCGGCATCTACCGGACCACCCCGGGAGGCCGCATCCTGATGGCCAACCCCGCCCTCACCAAGATGCTCCGGTACGACTCGTTCGAGGCCCTGGCCGCCCGCAACCTCGAGACCGAGGGCTGCGGCCCGTCGTACGCGCGTGAGGAGTTCAAGCGGCTCGCGGAGCAGCCCGGGGGGGTGTGCGGCCTCGAGGCGGAGTGGACCTGCTGCGACGGCTCCCCGATCTTCGTGCGCGAGAGCGCGATCGCGGTCCGCGACGAGGACGGCGACGTCAGCTACTACGAGGGCACGGTCGAGGACGTGTCGCGGCGGCGGGAGCTGGAGCAGCAGCTCCTGCACGCGCAGAAGATGGACGCGCTCGGCCGGCTCGCCGGCGGCGTGGCGCACGACTTCAACAACCTGCTGACCGCGATCCTCGGCTACACGACCCTCCTGCTGGACCGCATCCCCGAGGGCGACGCGATGCGTCCCGCGGCCGAGGAGATACTCGCGGCAGGCAAGCGCGCCGCCGCCCTGACGAGCCAGATGCTCATCTTCAGCCGCCGGCAGGTGGTGCAGGCGCGACCGCTCGACATGAACATGGTGGTCCTCGGGATGGAGGCCCTGCTCCGCCGCGTAATCGGCGAGAACATCGAGATGGCGGTGGTGCTCGACCCGAAGCTCGGGCTGGTCAAGGCGGACCTGTCGCAGCTCGAGCAGGTCGTCCTGAACCTCGCGGTCAACGCCCGCGACGCCATGCCCGGCGGGGGCCGGCTGACGATCGAGACCCGGAACGAGGACCTGGACGAGGAGGCCGCGCGGGCCCTGCCGGACGTCGAGCCCGGGACCTACGTGCTCCTGTCGGTCACCGACACCGGCCACGGCATGACCACGGAGATCCGGTCGCACCTGTTCGAGCCGTTCTTCACGACGAAGGAGCCCGGCAAGGGCACCGGCCTGGGTCTCGCGGCGGTCTATGGCATCGTGAGGAAGGGGAACGGCGCGATCACGGTCGAGACCGAGCCGGGCAAGGGCGCCAGCTTCCGGATCCTGCTGCCGCGCATCCAGGCCACGCCGACGCAGCGGATGCGCGCGGCGCGCGAGGACCCGCCCGGCATGGGCACCGAGACGGTCCTGCTGGTCGAGGACGAGCACTCGGTCCGCAGCCTCGCGCGCACGGTGCTGGAGAAGCACGGGTACCGGGTGATCGCGGCCGCCCAGGGCGAGGAGGCGCTCGACCACGTGCGCCGCTACCAGGGGACCATCCACCTGCTCGTCACCGACGTGGTGATGCCCGGCATGGGCGGCCACCAGCTCGCTGAGCACATGCGCGAGCTGCGCCCCGATGCGCGGGTCCTCTACATCTCCGGGTACAACGACTCCACGGCCGCGATCGAGGGCGTCCTCCAGGCGGGTGCCGCGTTCCTCCAGAAGCCCTTCACGCCTGGCAGGCTCGCCCGCGCGGTGCGCTCGGTCCTCGATGACGGGGCGCCCGGCCTGCGCCCGGCAGGGAGCTGATTGCCATGAACCCCTTCCCGATCCGGGCGCCCCTGGCGGGGCGGATCGCGCCCCTCGCCGCGCCGGTCGCACTCCTCGCCGCCGGGATCGCGACCCTCGCCGCGGCGCCCGCGATCGCCGCGCTGCCCGCGAACCTCGTCCCGAAGGCCATCGAGGTGTCGCCCGACCCGCCCGTCACCGGCAGCACCGCGACCCTGACCGTCGTGGTCGCCAACAAGGGAGGGGCCGCCGTCACGACCACGTTCTACGTGGCGATCTACCTGGACGGCACGCTGTGCGACACCGTGTCCGTCTCCGGCGGGCTCAAGGCGGGGTACGAGACCGAGGAGACGACGAACGACCCGGAGTGCCAGCCGGACGAGCCCGGAAGCCACGAGATCGAGGTGGTCGTGGACTCGGGCGACGACGTGGACGAGGGCGCCGAGGGTGACAACACCTTGTCGAAGACGTGGACGTGGAAGCCGGCCCCGCGCCCGGACCTCGTCGTATCCGAGGTCGACGTGGACCCGACCGGCGACCTCTACGTCGGCGACCAGTTGACCGTGATCGTGACCGTCCTGAACCAGGGGGACGCCGACTCGAAGCCGTTCTACGTCCGGTACCTCCTCGACGACTACGAGTGCGGCGAGGAGCACGTGATGTTCGCGATCGACCCGGACGGCGACATCGACCTCCAGCCCCTGCCGGACGAGTGCTTCCCCATGACCGGCGGCTGGCACGACATCCTCGTTGTCCTCGATTCGACCGGGACCGTGGACGAGTCGGACGAGAAGAACAACAAGAAGCTCCTCCGGTGGAAGTGGTACGAGCCCGAGGAGCCCGAGGCGAGGCCCGAGGACGGCCCCGAGCCGGTGCCGGACGCGAGCACGCCGGACGTGACCGCCCCGGACCCGGACCCGGACGCGGCTGCGACCGCGGACGGCGAGGCGGGGGCGGGCGAGGATTCCGCCGCGCCTTCGACCGACGCGCTCCAGCCGGCCGACGCGGCGCCTGATCCCCCCCTCGAATCCGGGGCGCCGAAGCTCCCGGACCCCGGTGCCGCCGGCGACCCGGGGCCGATCGTCCCGGTCCATGGCGGAGGAGCGGGGTGCGGCGCGGGCGGCTCGTCCCCTGCCCTGCCGGCGCTGCTACTGGTTGCGCTCGTCGCGGCGACGCGCCCCCCCACGCGCCCCCGGTTCAACGGGACGGGCGCGGGGGGGGGTCCCAATCCCAGAACAGGTCCGCGTTCGTAAGCTCGTCCTCCGCCGACGGCGCCGCGGCTGAGCCCGACTCCGCGCGGCGTGCCTGCTCGACCACGTCCTCGAGGTCCGCGGCGGACTCGCGCCACCAGTCCTCGGTCCCGAACTGCGGCCAGGTCGCCGGGAACAGCGGGTCGTGCCACCGGCGCGCCAGCCACGCCGCGTAGTGGACCATGCGGAGCCCCCGGAGCGGCTCGATCAGCTGGAGCGTCGCCCGGTCGAACGCCCGCATCCGCTCGTAGCCTTCCAGGAACGCCTCGCGCCGCATCGCGGTCTCCGGGCCGCGACCCGGGAGCAGCAGCCACAGGTCCTGCACCGCCGGGCCGACCACCATGTCGTCGAAGTCGAGCACGGAAAGCCGCCCGTCGCGCAGCAGGAGGTTCCCGGCGTGGAGGTCGCCGTGAAGGCGGTGGGTCGGCACGCCGTCGAGCAGCCGGTCCGCCAGGTCGGCGACCGCGAGCGCCGCGGCCTCCCAGCGCGGGCGCAGCGGCCCGGGCACGGACCCGTGCGCGGCCATCCAGGCGAGGTCCTCCCGCACGTACGACCGGCTGTCCAGCCGCACCCGGTGCGGCGCGTCGCGGCGCGCACCCACGTTGTGGATCCGCGCCGCCATCATCCCGAGCCGCTCGAGCAGGTCGTCGTCCAGCTCGTCCGGCGTTTTGCCGCCCGTCCGGTCGTACAGGCAGTACCGGATCCCCTGGATCCGCCGCAGCGTCGTCCCGTCCGGGAACGGCCGGTTGGCGCAGACCGGCACCTCCTCCTCGACCAGTTCCGCCATGAATGCGTGCTCTTCCGCGATCTGCTCGTCGCTCCACCGGCCGGGCCGGTAGAACTTGGCGACCACGCGCTCGCCGTCGCGGAGCTGCACGTCGTAGACCCGGTTCTCGTACGAGTTCAGCGGGTGGCAGACCGGAGCGCACTCGAGTCCGGCCGCCTCGACCGCGTCCAGCACGCGCTCCGGGGTCAAGGCCAGGAAGAGATCCGTCAGGTCGTCCCGCGGCGTCATGCCTGCGATGCCTCCACCAGTGCCGCCCTCGCGGCCCGGATGAACGCGGCGTCGGCGCCGCAGCACCCCCCGAGCACCCTCGCGCCCGCCCGCGCGAGCGCTACCGCCCCGCGGGCGAACGCTCCCGGCGTCTCGTCGTACGCGAACCCGCCGCCCGGAAGCGCCCGCGGCAGCCCCGCGTTCGGCTGCGCGACGACGGGGACCTCGACCTCCACGACCGCCTCCCGGACCATGCCCGCCATGACGTCCGCGCGCACCCCGCAGTTCATGC
Organism: Deltaproteobacteria bacterium; assembly: GCA_016875475.1. Lineage (GTDB taxonomy): Bacteria > Myxococcota_A > UBA9042 > DTJE01 > DTJE01 > VGRB01. The sequence goes on along the minus strand of VGRB01000205.1, from coordinate 4,329 downwards.
CGACCGCGACCGCGCCGGCGTCGCGGAGCGCCCGCAGCGAGGCGCCGAGCGGATCCCCGACGTGCGTCACGAACCGTCCGCGCCGCTCCTCGAACGTCATCGACGCCAGCACCGGCAGGCCCGCCGCGGCAGCCGCCCGCACCGCGGCGACCGCCTCGCGCGCGTCCCAGAACGTCTCGACCGACACGAGGTCCGCGCCCGCCTCGGCCAGCGCGTCGCACTGCTCCCGGAACGCGGCCTCCCAGACCTCCGGCGCCGGCGGCGCGCCGGTCGGGCCGACGTCGCCCGCGACGAGCACGCCCGGACCGGCCGCCTCGCGCGCGAGCCGCACCGCCGCAAGGTTGATCTCGCGGCAGCGCCCTTCGAGCCCGCAGGCCGCGAGCCGCACCGGGTTCGCGCCGAACGTGGCGGCCTGGACCACGTCGCTCCCCGCCTCGACGAACGCCCGGTGCGCCGCGGCCACGCGGTCCGGGCGCTCCACGACCCATCGCTCCGGCGCCTGCCCGACCGGCAGCCCGCCAGCGATCAGGGTCGTTCCCAGGCCGCCGTCGAGCAGCACCCACGGCCTCGCGAGGAGCGCCTCGAACCTGTCGCGTCGGTCCGGCATCGCGGTCATCGTAGTCGACCCGCCCCTTTCGTCAACCTCGCTGCAGTCGGAGCATTCCGCGCTGTCGCCCGGTCCGCACGGCAGGCGGTCCCGAACGATACCCGTCGAGACGCGTACCCCACGTCCCCGACCCGGCAGGCCCCGGGGACATCGATCGGAGGGGGGCGCGGCTCGCCCCCCTTGCGCGCCCGCCTTGCGGGCGCGGCCCGCAGGCGCTCGTCAACGGCAGGGACGTGTGGTACTTCACGCAGGTCGGGGTGTTCCGGCTCACCCCCCGCGGCATGGGGTCGGACGGCGTCATGCCGGGCATCGACGTGCGCCGCGACGTCGTCCAGACGTCGCCGATGCGGGTGGTGCTGCCGGATGGCGACGCGCCGGCAGTGGAGGAGGCGGTGAGAAGGAACGTGGATACGAGGATCGACCCGGGGCTGTGCAGCGGCTGCGGCGAGTGCGTGCTGGTCTGCCCGAGCCGCACTCTCTCGATGCTGGACGGGGTCGCGGCGGTGACCGGCACCGAGTCGCTCGGCTGCGGCCACTGCGTCGCGGTCTGCCCGTCGGGCGCGATCACGGTCGAGTCGATCGACCCGGGAATGGCGCGGCTGGCCACGATCGACCCCCTCTCGCTCGACCGCGCCGCCCCGGGCGCGCTGGTGCGGCTGATGCAGGACCGCCGGTCGTGCCGTCGCTTCCGTCCGGACCCAGTCGACCGCCGCGTCCTGGAGGACCTCGTCCGGATCGCCACGCTCGCGCCGTCGGGCACGAACTCGCAGGCATGGACGTTCACGGTCCTGCCCACGCGCGACGCGGTCATGAAGCTCGGGAACGCGGTCGGCGGCTTCTTCCGCAACCTCAACCGCATGGCCGAGAAGCCGCACCTGAGGCTCCTGTCGCGCCTGTTCGGGGGGGACGCGCTCGGCCGCTACCGGCGCGAGTACTACGAGTCGGTGAAGGAGGGGCTCCGGGAGTACGACGAGGAAGGCCGCGACCGCCTGTTCCACGGCGCGACCGCCGCGATCCTGATCGGGAGCGGTCCGGGCGCCTCGTGCCCGGCCGAGGACGCCCTGCTCGCCGCGGACCACGTGCTGCTCGCCTGCGAAGCCATGGGCCTCGGCACCTGCCTGATCGGCTTCGCGATCGAGGCGTTCCGCCACGCGCCGCAGATCAAGGACGTGGTGGGCGTGCCGCGCCGCGAGCGCGTCTATGCCGTCATCGCGCTCGGTCACCCGGCCGAGTCGTGGTGCCGCCCCGCCGGCCGCCGGCGCGTCGAGCCGCGGTGGGTCGAGTAGAGCGCCGCGAGTCCCGCAATCCCCGCGAGCAGCGTCCACGCCGCTCCGCCGCCCGCCGCACCCGCCGCGCACCCCCCGCCGCCCGAAGACCCGCCCGACCCGCCGGCGGCGTCCGCCACGACCTCCGCGACCGCGTCGGACGGCACGTCCGGGGAAGGCTCCGGCGCCGCCTCGGGGGCAGGCTCCGCGGCCGGCTCGGGCACGAGCGCGGGCAGAGGCTCGCACGTGGACTCCATGCCGGGTTCCGGCTCGAGGTCCGGAACCGGCGCCTCGCCGATGACGACGGGGTCCGACGCCCCTTCCACGCCGTCGGTCCCGTCCACGTACCGCGCGCGCAGGCGCACCGTGACGGCAGAGCCCTCCTCCAGCGGCGACGCGAAGCAGAGCTTCGACTTGCCGGTCACGCCCACGTCGGTCTCACCGACCTCGCCCGACGGCGTCGCGATCGCCCACCCGAAGAACGTCTTCGCCTGACCGCCGAAGGGCACCACGTCCCAGGCGAACGGGACGCACGCCGGGTCCGACTGGTACGCCGCGGTCTCGATCCGCGGGATCGCGTGCAGCGCGACGTCGGCCCATGCGGCCTCGTGGACCTTCGCCATCACCTCCCCGGATTCCAGCGGGACGTATCCCGGCGCCTCGATCGCGAACGTCGCGGGGCCGGGCGCCACGTCGAACACGGCCATCCCGTTCTCGGCGGTCGCGACCAGGACCGGCGGTTCCCCGGCCAGCGTGACCGAGGCGCCCCCGATCCCCTCCCCCCTCGGTGCCACGCGCACCTTGACCAGGAGCGTCGTGCCCGGCGCGGCCGGCGACTCGACCGGCAGCGAGTGCGGCCAGTGGCCGTACGTCCCGTGATTGTCGCGATAGACCGGCAGCGCGAAGTCCGGGGTCGGGGCGCGCCACAGGCGGTCCCAGTTCGTGGTGAGCCACGGCTTGTCCGACCCGCCCGCGTACAGCTCCAGGTAGAACCCGATCGCGCCCTGCGGGTCCGCGGAGAACGGCACGACCAGCTCGGCCCGCGGCACGGTCACGTACTCGATGGGGTCGGCGTCGAGGTCGAGGGACGCCTCGCCCGCGACCGTGTCGCCCGAGGCGTCCGCGCCCGGCATGTCCCGCCGGACCACGCCCCGGATCGTGCCCTGGAACGGCAGCGCGGAGTACAGGCGGACGCGCGCGCGCAGCTCCGTTCCCTCCGGCGCCGGCGACGCGCCGACCGCGCCGACGCCGTTCCCGTCCGCGTCCTCCCACCACAGCCCGTCCGCGATCAGGCCGGGCACGGGGTCGTACTCCTCGGGCAGGAACCGCATCACGGACTGGACGTTCCCGCAGACGAGCGCGTTCGGGCTCCAACCCGGCCAGCCGTGGTTCCGGTGCTCGATGCGCGCCACGGTCCACGTCGGCCCGAGGTCCGCGAACTCCTCGTCGTAGGTCGCCCAGAACGCGGGGTCGACCAGGGGCCCCGACTTGAAGCGCGCCAGTTCGGCCTCGTGGTGGACGGACTTCTCGGACGACTTGCCGATCAGGGCGGTGAGGGCTCCCGACGCGATGAAGTCCGCCAGGTCCGGCAGCGGCTTGTCGAGGATTTCCCCGAAGAACGCCTTGGCGTCGTCGCGCGTCATCCCCCCCAGGAACTGGTCCGCGTACCCGAGATACCCGTCGATCTGGTCCACGACCGCGTCGCAGTCCACGAGCGGGTTCACCGTCGCCTTGCCGACCCCGCAGTACCAGGCGACCACGTCCCGCATGCGCGCGTCCGCCGCCTCCCCGTCGAGGTGGAAGTCGAAGATGACGTCGACGAGCCCGAGCCAGTCCCCGACGATCACGTCGCCGTACAGTTCCACGACCAGTTCCGCCTCGCCTTCACCGTCATCCTGCCCCACGAAGAGGTCGACGTGCCCGATCGCGGCGGACGCGAACAGGGTCGGAGTGACGAACATCTCGCACGACGCGTCGGACGCCGACTGGTGCGACACGTGGCCGAGCGCGAACATCCGGTACAGCGGTCCCTTCCCGGCCGCGGAGTCCAGCAGCGCGTAACCGAGCGAGGCCTCGTGCCCGAACGGGAGGGCCGACATCCACCACTGCAAGTCGGGACCCTCCGCGCCGAGCCAGAGGTAGCTCTTGCGGAGCGGGTCCGTCCCCGCCTCGGCCCAGGCCGGGTCCTTGGCCGCCAGCAGCTCCCAGGCCCGAGTGGCCTCGCGGGTGTGCACGCCCGGCCCGCAAGGCAAGGCCGCACGCGGCGCCGCCGCCATGAAGACCACCGCCAGGATCCAGCCGATCACGCGTCTCATCCGCCCCTCGCCTTCCTCCGTACCCGTGCCCGCACCCGGCTCTTCGCGAGCATTCCGCGCCGTCGCCCGGCCCGCACGGCAGGCGGTCCCGAACGACACCCGTCGAGACACGTACCCCACCTTCCCGACCCGCCAGGCCCCA
>VGRB01000204.1 GCA_016875475.1 Deltaproteobacteria bacterium | reverse complement strand
CCTCGCCGAACGTGCCGATCGCCGGGTGGCTTCGGAGTTCCCGAAGGAACAGGATCTCCGGCGTCTCCAGGAAGTACTGCGTCCACTTCTCGGAGGAGTGGTCCATCGGCTTCAGCGGCGAATCGAGCGCCGTCGAGTAGTCGAAACCCTCGAGGTCTCGGGCGCCTCCGAGTTCGATCCTGCGGATGCCGGTCCGTTCCGAGCCGTTGCGCTCGGCCAACAGGAGCACCACCTCCTGCTGCGCCTCGTCGAACACGAGTTTCCGGAAGGTGAGGATCGTCAGCCTGGAGAAGTAGTCGCCGAGGAACCTCCTCAACCCGGCCGCGTAGTCCACCTGGAGGAGTTCGGCCGGGATCACCATCGCCAGCCGGCCCGTCGGTGCCAGAAGGAGCGACGAGCCGACCAGGAACGGGACCCAGGCGTTCGTCAGCCGGTTGGGGTGGAGGCCCGCCCTGTGCATGATTGTGAAGGCATGCTGACGGTGAGCCTCCGCGAAGTGCTGGTAGCGGATGAACGGAGGATTCCCGATGACCGCATCGAACTGACGGCAGGCATGGAGCCAGTCGTCGCACCTCTCGAAGGAATCCCCCGCCGACAAGCCCGCAGGAGTGAGGCCCAGCCGAGACAGCCGCCGAACGCCGGCCGCGGCCTCGCCGGGATCGAACTCGGTCCCGTGGAGTTGGTTCGACGCGTCCCGCGACACGGCACCCAACCCGAGCAGGGTCTCGGCGGCGGACTCCACGAAGACCCCGTCCCCGAAGCTCGGCTCCAGGACCGACGCGGCTCGATCGGTGACGGCCCATCGCGTCAGGAAGTCCGCGACGACCTTGGGGGTGTAGTAGCCCCCTCGCAGCTTCTGGTCGGTCGCGGGCGCCTTCATGTGCCGGCCACTCCGGGGGCGAACGCCAAGACCGTCCAAGTCTAGCACACCGGTAAGACGCACCGCGGTCATCGTGGCCCTTCCGCGCCGGCGCTCCGGGGCCGGCGCCATCCATATCGGTGCGTGTCGCGAGATGTTCCGCGCCGCACCTCCTCGCCGGCCGGTCGATCGACTACCATCGACGACGCTTCTCGCGAGCAGGAGGCAGGCGTGGCGAAGGTCATCGACGGCAAGGCGATCGCGGCGGCGGTGCGGGCCGAGGTTCGGGCGAAGGTCGAGGCGCTCGCGGCCGCGCGGGGCGTGGTCCCGGGGCTGCACGTGCTGCTGGTCGGCGACGACCCGGGGTCGGCCGTCTATGTCCGCAACAAGGAGAAGGCGTGCGCGGAGGTCGGGGTGCGCACGGTCACGCACCGTCTGCCCGCGGACACGGCCGAGGACGACGTGCTCGCCATCGTGCGGCGGCTGAACGCGGACCCGGACGTGGACGGCATCCTCGTGCAGCTCCCGCTGCCGCGGCACATGAGCGCGGACCGCGTGACGGACGCGGTGGACCCGGCCAAGGACGTGGACGGCTTCCACCCGGCGAACCTCGGGCTGCTGGTCGCGGGCCGGGGCCGGCTGCGCCCCTGCACGCCGGCCGGGGTGATGCGGCTGCTCGACGAGGCCGGCGTGGAGCTTGCGGGGCGCCGCGCGGTCGTGGTCGGCCGGAGCCTGATCGTCGGCAAGCCGGTCGCGTTCCTGCTGCTCGAGCGGCACGCGACCGTGACCGTGTGCCACTCGCGCACGCGCGACCTCGCCGCGGAGGTCGGCCGCGCGGACGTGCTGGTCGTCGCGATCGGCAGGCCGGAGGCGGTCCGCGGCGAATGGATCAAGCCCGGGGCGGTCGTGATCGACGTCGGCATGAACCGGCTGCCGGACGGGCGTCTCGCCGGCGACGTCGAGTACGCGGCCGCCGCGTCGCGCGCCTCGGCCATCACCCCGGTGCCCGGCGGGGTGGGCCCGATGACCATCGCCTGCCTGCTCCGGAACACCCTCTCCGCGGCGTGCGCCCGGCGGGGCCTGCCCGACCCCTGGGAGGCGTAGTCCATGCCGATCGAAGGATCCGCTTGACAGCCAGGATCCGTTGCTATATTGCGCTCCACGGTTCGTTGCGGAGCGCGCTCTTGGCAGCCGGAACGGAGGGTCAGAGGCACACGGCCCTGTTCGCCGATCACGTCCGCGCCGGCGGGAGGATGGTGCCGTTCGCGGGCTACGTGCTCCCCATCCAGTACCAGGGGATCGCCGCCGAGCACGAGCGGGTCCGCACCGCGGTCGGGCTGTTCGACGTCAGCCACATGGGCGAGGTCCTGTTCCGCGGTCCGAAGGCGCTCGCGACGGTCCAGCGGATCGTGACGAACGACGTGGCCGCCGCGAAGCCCGGCAAGGCCGTCTACACCCCCGTCTGCCTCCCGACCGGCGGGATCGTGGACGACATGATCGTCTACAAGGAAGCGGACGACCGGCTGTTCATCTGCGTGAACGCGTCCAACAAGGACAAGGATTTCCGCTGGTTCGTCGAGCAGGCGGCCGGCGAGTGCGAGGTCCTGGACCTGTCGGACGAGTACGCCCAGGTCGCGGTCCAGGGGCCGAACGCGCCGGAGCTGCTGGCGCGGGTGCTCGGCGAGGACGTGCGCGGGCTGAAGCCCTTCTCGTTCCTGAAGAAGGACTTCCGCGGCGCGGACGTCATCGTGGCCACGACCGGATACACCGGCGAGCCCGGCGGCGAGGTCTATGTGCCGAACGGGGCGGCCTCCGCGCTCTGGAACCGGCTGCTCGAGGCGGGCAAGGACCTGGGCGTCGGGCCGATCGGGCTCGGAGCGCGCGACACGCTTCGGCTCGAGATGAAGTACTGCCTTTACGGCAACGACATCGACGAGACCACGACGCCGCTCGAGGCGGGGATCGGCTGGACGGTCAAGCTCGGCAAGGGCGGCTTCGTCGGTCGCGACGCCCTGCTGAAGCAGCAGCGGGAGGGGCTGAAGCGCAGCCTCGTCGCGTTCGTGGTCGAGGGCAAGGGGATCCCGCGTCACGAGTACCCGCTGTTCGTCGGCGACCGGCAGGTCGGGCACGTGACGTCCGGCACGCTGTCGCCGAGCCTCGGGGTCCCGGTCGGCCTCGGGTACGTGGACGTCCCGAACGACCGGCCCGGCACCGTGATCGACGTGGACCTGAAGGGGATGCGGCGCGCGCCGGCCCGCGTGGTCGAGCCGCCGCTATACAAGCGCCCGTAGAAAGGGGCTTTGCAGTTCGCGCCGGCGCGGTGCCGGCGGGCAACGGGAGGCAGCCATGGCGGTGCCCAAGGACTACCGGTACACGGACAGCCACGAGTGGGTGCGGATCGAGGAGGACAACCTCGTGACCGTCGGGATCACCGACTACGCCCAGGAGAAGCTCGGGGACATCGTCAGCGTCGAGCTGCCGCGTCTCGGCGACGAGGTCGAGCGGGGCGAGCGCATCGGGATGATCGATTCGCAGAAGGCGTCGTCCGAGGTCTTCGCGCCGGTCAGCGGCGTGATCGCCGAGGTGAACGAGCTGCTGAACGACGACCCCGCCGTCATCAATTCCGACCCCCACGAGGAGGGGTGGATCGTGCGGATCGAGGTCGAGGAGATCGAGCAGATCGACGACCTGATGAGCGCGGACGACTACGAGGAGCTGATCGGCCGCCTCGACGAGGAAGACGCCGACTAGCGAGCCGACCCCGGCCCCCGGCGAGGGGTCGTGACCCGGCCCCGGCGCCCGAGCGGCGACGGGAGCCGCCACGGAGCCTCCCAGATGGATTTCACCCCCCATACCGACGCCGAAATCGCGGAGATGCTCCGCGTGATCGGGGTCGGGTCGATCGACGAGCTGTTCCGGTCCGTGCCCGAGGCATTCAAGGTCGCGGGCCGACTGGACCTGCCCGGGCCGGAGACCGAGGGCCAGGTCCTCGCGCACGTGCGGTCGCTCGCGGCGCGCAACCGCGCTTGCGGCGTGCCGTCGTTCCTCGGGGCGGGCGCCTACGAGCACCACGTCCCCGCGGCCGTGCACCACCTGATCGGGCGCGGCGAGTTCCTGACGTCCTACACGCCGTACCAGCCCGAATACTCCCAGGGCACGCTCCAGGCGCAGTTCGAATACCAGACCATGGTCGCCTCGCTGCTCGGCATGGACGTGGCGAACGCCTCCATGTACGAGGGCGCGACGGCGCTGGCCGAGGCGTGCCTGATGGCCTGCCGCCAGGCGCGCCGGTCGAAGGTGCTGGTGTCGCGCGCGGCGCACCCCGAGTACCGGGACGTCCTGCGCACCTACGCCGGCGAGGCGAACGTGGTCGAGGTCCCGTTCGGCGCGGACGGCGCGACCGACCCGGCCGCCCTGCTGGCGGCGCTCGGCGACGACGTGGGCGCGGTCGCGATCCAGTCCCCGAACTTCCTGGGCGTGGTCGAGGATCTGGCCGCCATCGCAGGCGCGGTACACGACCGGAAGGCGCTGCTGGTCGCGACGTTCGCGGAGCCGCTCGCGTTCGGGCTGATCGAGTCGCCTGGCGCCCAGGGGGCGGACGTGGCGGCCGGCGAAGGGCAGTCACTCGGCCTGCCGCTGTCGTTCGGCGGCCCCTACGTCGGGCTGTTCGCGGTCAGGTCGCCGCTGGTCAAGTCCATGCCGGGGCGGCTGGTCGGACGCACGAAGGACGCGCGCGGCAAGGGGTGCTACACCCTGACGCTGGCGGCTCGCGAGCAGCACATCCGGCGCGAGCGCGCCGGCTCGAACATCTGCTCGAACGAGGGCCTCTGCGCGGTCGCGGTCGCGATCTGGCTGTCGCTGCTCGGCCGCGACGGATTTTCGAAGCTCGCTCGCTACAACCACCACCGCGCCGAGGCGCTGAAGTCCGCGCTCGCGGCGAAGGGGCTCGGCCCGGCGTTCTCCGGCCCGACGTTCAACGAGTTCGCGGTCCGCCTGCGCGGCCCCGCCGCCCCGATCGCCGAGGCCGCCGCCGCGGCGGGCGTGCTGCCCGGCCTCCCCCTCGGCCGCTTCTACCCCGAGCTGTCCGACTGCCTGCTCGTCGCGGTGACGGAGCAGCGCACGGATGCGGATTTCGACCGGCTGGTCGCGGCGTTGTGAGGTTCGCCGCGCTGTCGCCCGGCCCGCACGGTAGGCGGTCCCGAACGACACCGGTCGAGACGCGTCCCCCTCCATCCCGACCCGGCAGGCCCCATGGGCATCGATCGGAGGGGGGCGCGGCTCGCCCCCCCGCCCGCCGCCCCGCGTGGCGGGGCGCGGGCCACCCCCCTTGCGCGGCCGCCTTGCGGCCGCCGAGCGCGCCGCGCCACAGCGCGGATCGCTCGTTCCTCCCGCGACTTGACGCCCCCGAAACGCAAGGTAGAATCGCCGTTGGCCGAATCGGCTGGAGGTGACCGGTGATCCGGATGCCTGTCGGGGGCGTCCTCGCCTCGCTGCTGGCCGCGCTCCCGGCGGTCACCGGCTGCGAGAAGGCGGGCTCGTTCGAGACCTGCCCGATGACCTGCACCCAGAAGTGGGACTGCAAGGTCTATCCGTCCGAGTGCGGCGAGTGCAAGACGTCGTCCGGGCAGCCGTGCGAGGAGGATTCCTGCCCCGCGGGCGTGGACTGCTACTCGACCTGCATGGTGCAGGATCACCCACAGTGCCTGGAAGGCCCGTGCCTGCTCTACCAGGCGCGGGACGTGGGCAAGCCCGAGTACCGCAGCGACCCGTTCTGTTCGGTCCCGTGCTCGGACGACGCCGGGTGCGGCAGCGACTCCAAGTGCCGCGACGTGCCCGCCTCCGGCAAGGCCTGCCAGGGCGCGGCCGACTGCCCCGGGTCCTGGAACGGGTGCGGGTCCGACGGCCGCTGCCTCCACAGGTTCTGCGTGCCGGACAAGTACATCGTGCAGTAGCCGTCCGACCCGGTACCCGAGCCCGTACCCGCCCCCCCTACTTCCGCAACAGCTTGAACGCGTGGTCCCACGTCCCGTGCTTGAAGGCGTACGCGACCCACGCCATGCACATCGCCTCGAGCCAGCGGCTCCCCTCGATGCCGCCGAGGTCCGCCACTCCCCACCCGAACGTCTCCAGGATGCCCGAGACCTGCCGCTTCGCGCCGTCGTGGTCGCCCGCGATGAACATGTCCGGACGGCCCTCGTGGAACGACGGCCGGAACATGTGGGCGTGGCCGACGGTGTTGAACGCCTTGACCACGTGCGCGCCGGGGAGCGCCTTCTGGATCCGCTCGCCGAGCGAGTCGATCGTGCCGACGTAGAGCGTCGGCGCGCCGGTGGAGAAATCGAGCGGGTTCGTGGCGTCGATGACGGTCTTGCCCTCGAACGCGGTCGCGCCGGCGGTCCCCAGGATCCCCTCGGTCGCCGACCCGAGCGTGGCCAGCACCACGACCTCGCCGAACGCCGCCGCGTCCGCGAACGAGGGGGACGACGCCTTGCCGCCCGCCTCGCGCGCCCACGCGGCGGCCTTCTCGTTGGCCGCGGAACGGGACCCCATCATCACCTCGTGCCCGAGCGCCAGGAAGCCGCCGCCGAGCGTGCGGCCGACGTCGCCGGTTCCCAGAATTCCTATCTTCATCCGGATTCTCCTTGAAGGCATCATGGATTCTTGGCACGAGGGGACGGGAGGTCAAGGGGGCCCCCGCCGGCTGCCGGGCCGAAAGGCCCCCGCCTGCGGGCGCCGAGGGCGGCCCTGCACCTCGCGGCGGGCGGGGGCCTTTCTACAGTCATGAATCGGCAGCCGGCGGGAGGGGATCCCGCGGGATGCAGCGAGGGTCGAACCCGCGCCGCCGTGGCGGCGCGGGGGCGGCACGGGAAGTCACAGACCGGCAACGATCCGCCAGACCCCGTCCTCCTTGGCGAAGTCGAGGCGGTCGAAGTCGGACTTGGCGATCCAGCGGTCCTTGCCGCCGTCCACGTACGAGACCTTGTAGTAGTACTCGAACTCGGCGGTGGCGTGGTCCTTCTCCTTGTTCACCTCGATCTTCCGGAGCGAGATGCTGTACTGGACCTGCTTCACGCTCTCGCGCAGCTCCGGCAGCACCTTCTGCTCGAGCTGCTCGTATCCGTAGTCGTCGGACGGGTCCGCGGTCGTGCCGGCGTTCGAGAAGTAGGTCCGTGAGACCAGCTCCTTCAGTGACGCGACGTCCCGCTGCTCGAGGGCGACCCGGTAGCGCTCGACCAGCGCCGCGATCTCGCGGTTCTGCGGCGTGTCCTCGACCTTGGTGTCCTTGATGAACTTCGGACCGCACGCCGCGAGCGCGAGCAGCGCGGCCAACGGGATCACGTGCCTCATTCGACACCTCCGGGCGGCGGGCGAACCAGCGCCACGCCGATCCTCAAACCCCGCGTGGGGGGCGGCTATTCCGCCGGCCTCTTCGCCACGATGCCGAGCCCCAGGTCCGCGAGCTGGGCCGGGTCCACCCCCGACGGCGAGCCGGCCATCAGGTCCTGCGCGCTCGTGGTCTTGGGGAACGGGATCACGTCGCGGATCGACGAGGCCCCGCACAGCAGCATCACGAGCCGGTCCAGGCCGAACGCGATCCCCCCGTGGGGCGGCGCCCCGCACTCGAACGCCTCCAGCAGGAACCCGAACTTCGCGCGGGCCGACTCCTCGGACAGCCCGAGCGCCTTGAACACGCGCTGCTGCACGTCGCGGCGGTGGATCCGGATCGACCCTCCCCCCAGCTCCGTGCCGTTCAGGACGAGGTCGTAGGCCCGCGCCCGCATCCTCAGGGGCTCGGTCTCGAGCAGTTCCAGGTCCTCGGGCACCGGGCTCGTGAACGGGTGGTGCACCGCGGTCGGCCGGCGCTCCCTGTCGTCCCACTCGAACATCGGGAACTCGGTCACCCACGTGAACGCCCAACAGCCCTGCACCCGGAGCCCGAGCCGGTCGCCGACCTTCAGCCGCACGGCGCCGAGCGCCTGCCGCGCCTTGCCGCCCGCCTCGTCCGCGACCACGAGCACGAGGTCGCCGGGCGCGATGCCGAGCCGCTCCGCGAGCGCGGTCCGTTCGTCCGGAGCCAGGAACTTGGCCGCGGGCCCCTGCCACTCCTCGGGCTTCACCTTCAGCCACAGGAGGCCCTTGGCGCCGTTCTCGGTCGCCACCCGGGTCAGGTCGTCGATGTCCTTGCGGGACCACGACTCCGCGTCCGGCACGCGCATGGCCGTGACCACCCCCCCCTTGGCCGCCGCATTGGCGAACACCTGGAACGACGACCCGGCGAGCAGGTCCGTGACCGTCGCGAGCGGCAGGTCGAAGCGCAGGTCCGGCTTGTCGGACCCGTACTTCTCCATCGCCTCGGCGTAAGGCATGCGCGGGAACGGCCGCGGCAGGTCGATGCCGAGCGTCGTCTTCCAGACCGCCGCGAACATCCCCTCGGTGACCTCGTAGATCGCCTCCGGGGTCGCGAACGACATCTCCACGTCGATCTGCGTGAACTCGGGCTGCCGGTCCGCGCGCAGGTCCTCGTCGCGGAAGCAGCGCGCGATCTGGTAGTAGCGGTCCATGCCCGCGACCATCAGGATCTGCTTGAAGGTCTGGGGCGACTGCGGCAGCGCGTAGAACTCGCCGGGGTGGACACGCGACGGGACCAGGAAGTCGCGCGCGCCCTCGGGCGTGCTCTTCATCATGATCGGGGTTTCGATCTCCAGGAAGCCCTGAGCGTCCATGTAGTTGCGCACGAGCGACGCCACCCGCGACCGCAGCACGACGTTCCGCTGGATCGCGGGCCGCCGCAGGTCGAGGTAGCGGTACGTCAGGCGCGTGACCTCGGACACGTCCACGGAGTCCGAGATGGCGAACGGCAGCGTCTTCGCGGGGTTCAGGACCTCGATCTCCGTCGCCTCGACCTCGACCGCGCCCGTCGGGACCTTCGGGTTGCGGTTCGTCCCGCGGTCCACGACCTTCCCGGCGACCCGCAGCACCGACTCGGTCTTGACCCCGGCCGCGGCCGCGGCCACCGCCGGCGCGACTGCCGGGTCGGCCTTGACCTGCGTCAGCCCGTACCGGTCGCGCAGGTTGATGAACACGCACCCGCCGTGGTCGCGGACGCTCGCCGCCCACCCGAGCAGCACCACGTCCTTCCCGATGTCGCCTTCCCTCAACGCGCCGCAATCGTGTGTCCGCCCCACGTCCGCCATCAGCTCCTCCGTACCCGTACCCGTGCCCGAGCCCGAACCCGCCCCCGTGCCCGTGACCGCCTACCAGCGCACCACCGCCGTCACCCCCGGCGAGTCGCCCGGCCCGGCCGGCACGAGCGCGGTCCCGCCGCCCGGCTTGACCAGCAGCAGCACCACGCCGGTCGCGATCGCGGCGCCGCCGAGGCCCCACGTGACGTAGGCGCCCAGCGCCTTCCTGTTCCGCTGATCGATGAGCGCGTCGTACTCCCGGTCGTACGCGGGCTGGTTCGGGTAGCTGTCCCGGTCCAGGCTGCTCGCCGCGTCGTTGTCCTTGTGCGCCAGCGCGAACAGCACGCTCCCGGTCACGGCCAGCGCGGCGCCCGTCCCGATCGAGGTCCACCCCGCGATCTTCATCGGCGACATCCCGGCGGACACGCCGCCGCCCGACGCGGTCCGCGTCACGCGGCCGACCGGCGCGAGGTCCGCCCC
>VGRB01000203.1 GCA_016875475.1 Deltaproteobacteria bacterium | reverse complement strand
ACGCGGCGCGCCGCCACTCCGGCTGGGTCGAGTTCAAGAAGTGCACGCCGATCGACCAGCGGCCCCACGCCGACCCGAGGGGCGCGAAGTGCTCCGTGGCCCGCTACGGCAAGACCCTGATCCGCCGGTGCGAGAAGGACGGGCTGGTCGTCGCCACGAGCCTGGTCGAGCCGAAGGCCGCGCGGCCCGCGGCGTCGGGCACGGCCGCGGCGAGGGGCACCTCCCCGGCCGGAGGCGACGTGGAGTCGATCGCCGAGCCGGCCGGCGGGATCGAGGGCATCGAGGCGATCGTCGCCGCGGCCTCCGCGGCGGAAGGCATCCCGGAGCCGCTCCTGCGCGCCGTGATCATGGTGGAGTCCGGGTTCCGGCCCGACGTGGTCTCGCCGGCCGGCGCGCAGGGCCTGATGCAGCTGATGCCGCTCACCGCGGACTCGCTCGACGTGGACGACCCCTTCGACCCGAAGCAGAACGTGATGGCCGGGGCCCGCTTCCTGCGCCAGCTCTCGAACCGCTTCCACGGCGACGTGGAGCGCGTCGTGGCCGCCTACTACGCCGGGCCGACCGCGGTCGCGCGGCACGGCGGCATCCCGGATTCGTGCGCCCCCTACGTCCGCAAGGTCCTGGCGCTCTACCGCAAGTACACCGGCGTTCCCTGACCCGGGAGACCGGAACGCCAGTCCACGGGCGTTTCCCGTACCCGCACCCGAGCCCGAACCCGCCCTCCCGGGGGCAGTTCCGACTCGTCGATCTCGAGGTAGGCCCGCCCGCATGACCACGCGCGGTTTCGCCGTGGTGCGGCTGCGGCGCGGCCTCGGCGCCGCGCGGGCGCGCGACCCGTTCGCGGTGGCGGTGCTCGTCGGGCGCTCGCCGAGCGAGGTGATGACGATCGAACCGCAAGAATTTCCAATGGTTCGTCGTGTTTCGCGCGCGCGACCGTACCCGTTGACACGGGTACCCCTGCCTTGTTAGACTCACTCCGGCCTCTTCCTGCCCGGAGACCGGATGCAGGTTCGCGTTTCCCTCGTACCGATCTGCTCCGCCGTGCTGGCCGCGGCCGTGGCCTGCTCGGGGGCCCAGACCGCGTCCAATGCGCGGGTGACGACCCTTTCGCAGGCGCGCCAGGACTACCTCGCCGGCTTGAAGGCGCTCGAGGAGGCGGACTACGCGACCGCCACCGAGCTGCTCCAGAAGGTTGCGCGCGGGCCGTCCTACATCGTCTACTCGCCGCTCGCGCGCATCCGCCTGGCGGACGCCCTGTTCCTGCAGGACAGGCCCGAGGAGGCGGCAGAGGCGTACCGCGCGTTCACCGAGACGAACTCGGGCGACCCGAACCTGCACTACGCCTGGTTCATGATGGCGAAGTCGCGGGTGAAGGCGCTCCCGGCCGAGTTCTTCCTGGTCCCGCCGGCCGACCGGCGCGACCAGCGCAAGGTGCGATCCGCGCTAGGCGCGCTGATCGACTTCATGACGACCTTCCCCGACAGCCCCTACATGGGCGAGGCCGTCACGCTGCTGGCGCGCATGGTCGGGATCGTGACCTCGTACGAGATGGAGGTCGCGCAGTTCTACATGACGCGAGACAAGCCGCTCGGCGCGGCGAACCGCCTGAAGCGGCTGATCGCCGAGATCCCTCGCGCCGCGGCCCGGGAGGATGCCCGCGCGTCGCTGGTGCAGGCGCTGGCCGCGGCCGAGGACAGGGACGCGCTTCGCCGGGAATGCGACGAGTACCTCGATCGCTTCCCCGCGGGGCGTCACCGGTCCTCGGTGAAGGGCTGGTGCAAGGCCGCGCCGCCCGCGGCCGATTGACGGGGCTTCCCCTGGGGCGCGCAAGGTCGCGCGCCCCTGATGCTGGAGGTGTCGAGATGTTCCAGAACAGCTTCCGGATCGGCGACAAGGCGGTCTATCCCGCGCAGGGCGTCGCCGAAGTGCTCGGCATCGAGAGCCGCGAAGTGTCCGGGAACCAGGAGACGTTCTACATGCTCCGGCTGATCGACAGCGACCGCAGGATCATGATCCCGCTCAGCAAGGGGCCGTCGGTCGGCCTGCGGCAGGTGATCTCCCGCGAGGAGGTCCCGCAGGTGTTCGGCCTGCTGCGCGCCAAGCCGGCGCGCCTTTCGCGCCAGAACTGGAACCGCCGGTACCGGGGGTACATCGAGAAGCTCAAGACCGGCTCCGTGTTCGACGTGGCCGAGGTGCTCAGGGATCTCTACCTGCTCCGGTACCACAAGCCGCTCTCGTTCGGCGAGCGGCGTCTGCTGGACACGGCGCGCGAACTGCTCGTCAAGGAGCTGGCCGTTGCGACCGAGGACCACACGGACATCGTCCAGCGCGAGCTGGAGTCCATCTTCCCGCCGGCCGAGGACGAGGAGGGGGTCGTGGCCGACGACCCGGAGTCGGTCTCCTGATGGGTCGTCCCCCGGGCGCCCGCCGCGCCCGAACTCGAAGAAATCCCTGGACGAGGTGTGCGTGAAGGACATCCACGACGAGTGCGGCGTCTTCGGCATATGGGGGCACAAGGACGCCGCGACGATCACCTATCTCGGGCTCCATGCGCTCCAGCACCGCGGCCAGGAGAGCGCCGGGATCGTCACGTCCGACGGTGAGACGCTCCACGAGTACCGGCAGATGGGGCTGGTAGCGGACGTGTTCACCGCGAACGTGCTCCACGGTCTCCCGGGCCGCTCCGCGATCGGTCACGTCCGGTATTCGACGGCCGGCTCCAGCACGCTCCTGAACGCCCAGCCCATCCGGTGCGTGTTCGACGGCGGCTCCCTCGCCCTGGCGCACAACGGGAACCTGCCCGACTTCGCCGCGCTCCGCGCCGGCCTGATGCGCCGCGGCCACGTGTTCCACTCGTCGTCCGACAGCGAGGTCCTGCTCCACCTGATCGCCGCGTCCGAGGCGGGCTCCCTCGTCGGCCGCATCCGCCACATGATGACGCAGGCGCGCGGGGCGTACTCGATCGTGATGCTGACCGGGCGCGAGCTGGTCGCCTGCCGCGATCCCCAGGGGTTCCGCCCGCTGGTCGTCGGCCGCCTGGACGGCGCGCCGGTCGTCGCGTCCGAGACGACCGGCCTCGACCTGATCGGCGCGACGTACGAGCGCGAGGTCGAGCCCGGGGAGATCCTGATCGCGGACGAGGCCGGCGAGCGAAGCCACCCGATGCCCGCGCCCGCTCCCGGGGCCACGCCCGCCGCGCCCGCGCGGTGCGTGTTCGAGCACGTCTATTTCGCCCGCCCGGACAGCCTGGTGTTCGGCCGGCAGGTCTACCTGGTTCGCAAGGAGCTTGGCCGCCAGCTCGCGCGAGAGCAGCCCGTGCCCGGCGCCGAGACCGTCATCCCGGTGCCGGACTCCGGGGTCGGCGCCGCGGTCGGCTTCGCCGAGCAGGCCGGGCTTCCATTCGAGATGGGACTCATCCGGAGCCACTACGTCGGCCGCACCTTCATCGAGCCCGAGAGCCGGATCCGCCACTTCGGCGTGAAGCTGAAGCTGAACCCGGTGCGCGCCGTCATCGAGGGTCGCTCGGTCGTGGTCGTGGACGACTCGATCGTGCGCGGCACCACGTCGCGCAAGATCGTGCAGATGGTGCGGTCCGCGGGCGCGCGCGAGGTCCACATGAGGATCTCCAGCCCGCCGACGCGCTGGTCCTGCTACTACGGCATTGACACCCCGTCGCGCGACGAGCTGGTCGCGGCGCGGATCCCGGACATGCACCCGCTCGCGTGCGAGCTGACCGCGGACTCGGTCGGCTACCTGACCGCCCCGGGCATGCACCACGCGGTCTCGGGCGACCCCGAGGGGACCGGCTACTGCGACGCCTGCTTCACCGGCCGCTACCCGCTCCCGGTCCCCGAAGGCTACGACCCCAAGAAGTGCTGAGGGCTTCCCCCGCGAGGCTTCCCCCGCGGCGCTGTGCGGGCCCGGAATTCGCATCCCCGGCTTGGTGTACCATCCACGTAACCCGGGCGTCGCCCGGAGAGGAGGACGGATGCTCCCGCGACTCGCCCAGGTCGTCGCAGCCCTGGCCGCCGCCGCGCAGGCCGGTGCCGTCCCGGCGGGGGGCGGCGCGCAGGACTGCGGCGCCGCGGCGCGGCTCCCGGGATCGGGCACCGCGTCCGACCTCCACGCGGCGCTCGACGCGCTCGCGGCGGCGGCCTCCCCTGGCGCGGAGGCGACGTGCGGCGAGGTGGGTCCGGCCCTCCGCCGGGTGATCGACGGGGCGATCGCGATCGGCGAATACGGATCGGCGGTCCGCGCCTGCGGAGTCCTCCGGCAGGCCCGCCTCGCGACTCCGCCCGACCTGCTCGCGTGCGCCCGTCCGCACGCCATCCGGGGCGAGATCGCGGAGGCCCGCGCGTTTCTGGACGAGTACGTCGGCTCCGCCGGGGACGCCCAACCGCAGGCCCTGCTGGACGCCTCGGCGGTGATGGAGGGTGCCGCGAGGTTCGGGCCGGCCGCCGACCTCGTCGCGGCGGCGTCGGCCGCGGCCCCGTCGGATCCGGCGATCGCGGTCAGGCTGGTCCGTTCGCTGCTCCAGGCGGGCAGGCCGGGCGAGGCGGCGTCCGCCGCGGACGCGGCCGCGAAGCGGGCGGGGCAGGGTGCGTCGCGGGTCCTGCGCGAGTCCTGCTGGCTGCTGCTCCGCCACAAGGAAGGCAACCGCGCGCGCCCGCTCGCCGCGACCCTGACGGGCGCACGCCCACTGGCGATCGAGGACCTGGACGCGGTCGCGGCGGTCGCAGAGGCGGTCGACGACCCGGAGATGGCGCGCAAGGCGGCGACGCAGTTCGCGGAACAGGGGCAGGGCGGTGCGGCGGTCCTGCGCGAGGCCGCGGGAACGCTCGAGCGCCACGCCCACGTCGCGGTCGCGGGCCAGTTCCTCGCCGCGGCCATCGCTCGCGGGGGGGCCTCGGCGGACGCGGACGACCGGCTCCGCCTCGGACGCCTCGAGCTGCTGGCCGGCAAGCCGGACGACGCGGCCGCGGCTTTCGGCGGCTACCTCAGGGTGCGGTCGGCTCCGGAGGCACACGTCCGCGTCGCCGACGAATGGCTGAAGGCGCGGATGCCCGAGCGGGCCGTGGACGCGCTCAAGGCCGCGATCTCGCTGGGCGTGGAGTCGCCGGACCTGGTGCTGGCGCTCGGCCGCGCGCTGTCCGAGACCGGTGACGGATCGGCCGAGTCGGCGGCCTACGCCGCGGCGGCGGCACGCTCGCGCGACCCGGCCGACCTCTGGCAGCGGATCGGCGAGGGCCTGATGGCCCGCTCGCGACCCGACGGGGCACAGGCGGCGTTCCGGGCGGCGATCCAGGCGGCAGGCAACGCGAAGCAGCGCGGCCTGGCGCTCGCGGGCGTGGCCGAGGCGCTCCTCGCGGCCGACCGCCGGTCGCGCGACGCTGCGGAGCAGTCGCTCCTCGCCGCCCTCGACGCGGCCGGCGACGACCCCGCGGTCCTGGACCGCGTCAACCGCATCGCGGAGCGCCTGGGCGCGTCCGGGTCGCTGTCGCTCGCCGTGCTGGAACGCAACGTCAGGCGGGACCCGGCTCGCACCGACCTCTGGGCGCGCCTCGGGAAGGCGTACGCCGGCGGGAGGCGCAGGGCCGACGCGGTGCACGCGTACGCGCATATGATCCGCTCGGCCGCGGACCGGAAGGCTGCGCTCGGCGAGGCCCTCGACGCGCTGCTCAAGGCGCGGTGGCACGGTGAGGCGCTCCGGCTGCTCCGCGACGAGGGGGGGGGAGAGCCGCCGACGCCCGCGCTGGCCGAGGCCGCGGGGCAGGCGTGCGTCGCGGTCGGCGACCGCAAGTGCGCGAGCCGCTACGTCGGAGCGTTCCTGGCCGGGCCGACCCTGCTCGACTACGACTACCTCGCGCTCGCCGCCGTCCTGATGGACACGGGCCTGTGGGGCCTCGCCGGGAACGCGATCGAGGCGGCTCGCCGGGGTGGGGCGAAGGGCAAGGACTGGGAGGCGGAGATCTCGGCGGCGCGCCTGGACCTGCTGCGGGGCCGCCTCGACGCCGCCGATGCCCGCTTCCAGCGCGCGTGGGACCTCGCGCCCCAGCGGCGCCCCACGGCCCTCCGCATCGCGCGCGAGTACCAGCAGGCGATGCGCCTGGCCCGTGCGGCCGAGTGGTACGCCAGGGCGGTGGGCGACGGGGACGCGAGCTTCAAGGCGCAGGTGTTCCCCGCGTGGGCCGAGGTCCTGTGGCGGCTCCAGCGTCCGGCGGACATCCGCGCCGCGCTGGCCGGGCTCGATGGTGCCTCCTGGCGAAACCCGACCCAGCTCCGCGCCGCGGTCACTCAGCTCGTGTCCGCGGGCCTCGCAGCGGAGGCGGCGACCCTCCTGGAGAAGGGGGTCGGCGCGGCGCCGGCCCGCGAGCGAGGCGACCTCTCCGCGATGCTCGTCGGCCTGCTGCTCGGGCTGAAGGGCCCGGAGCCCGCCATGCAGGTCGCGACCGCGCGTTGCGAGGGCCCCCCCGGTGGGGGCGCCGACACGGAGTGCCTGGCGGTCGCGGCGCGGCTCGCGGGCGCGCTGCGGCCGGACCTCGCGGCGAAGGTCCTCGCGCACCGGGTCGCCGCGACCGCGGGCGCCGCGGTCCACGCCCAGCACTCGGTGCTCCTGTTCCGCCTCGGCCGGCACGACCAGGCGATGGAGGCGGCCGCGCGCGCCGTCGATCTCGCCGCCACGCCCGCGGACGTCATCGGGACGATCGGCTCGGTCCTGGCCGACGCACGCGCATGGGACGACTGGACCTCGCTCATCCAGCGCATGGCTGCCCGGTCGCAGTTCGCGGGGGAGCCGGACCTGCTCTTCGAGGCGGGGCGCGCCCACCTCGCGGCCGGGAACGTGGGCGGCGCGATGCTCGGGTTCCATGCCTATTGCGGCGTCTCCAGGGGCGGCGAGGTTCGCGCGTACCGCGAGCTCGCAGGCGCCGGCGCCCGGGAGGACGCGGCCCGCCTGCTGGACGGAGCGCCGCCCGCCGCGCTCGCCGCCGCCGATCCGTCCGACCTCCGCGAGGTCATGTCGGACCTCCTGACCTACGGGAGGAAGGACCTTGCCGCGGTGATCGTGGAACGCTACCGCCGGGGGAACGAGAAGCGCGCGGCCGCGGACCAGGTGATCGCGAAGGTGATGGAGGATCTCGGCCGGCACGCGGACGCGGTGGCGGCGTTCCGGGCGGCGGGACCTGCCCGCCTGGCGGGTCCGGACCGCGCGGTCTTCGTGCGCGCGCTCTGGGCCGCGGGAGCGCGTGCCGAGGCCCTCGAGGTCGCGCTCGCCGGGGTGCGGGGACCGGACCAGCAGAACGACGAGCGGCCCGCCGAGCCCTGGGTCCAGGAGCTGGTGGACTTCTTCGTGTCGGAGGACGCGATCGGGGAGTCACTCGCGCTCCTGGAGCGGATCGACCGCGAGTTCGGGCTGCCCGCGGCGGCACGCCTGCTGTCCGCCCGCCTGCTGGTACGGTCCGGGAAGCCGGAGGCCGCGGTCGCGGGCCGTCTCGCGTTCGCCGCCGCCGTGACGGAGCTGCCGGCCCTGCCGCCGGAGGGCTTCGAGCACGTGCAAATCGAGGCGGCCGCGGGCACGCTCGACGCGCTGCGGGCCGCCCTGGCGGGCGCGGGTGACGGGCGCGCCGCGGCGGCTGCCAGGCTCGCGGCGGCGTGTCTTGCCGGGGACGCCGGCGCGGCCGAGCTGGAGGCGCTGACCGGTCCGGCCGCGGCGCCCGATCCCGACGGCCTCAGGGTCGCGGCCGAGGTGCTGTTCCGCTGCGGGCGGTGGACCGCGGCACGCGACGTCGCGAACGCCGCGCTCCGGGAGAGCGGCGCCGGCGACGACCCCACGTCCACGGCGATCGTCGCCCACGTCGCCGCGCGGATGGCCGGAGGCGGCGCCGGCACCGCCGGCATCGAGGCGATCCTCCGGGACCTGACGGACGATCGCGTCCGGCAGCTCGTGTGGACGGTCACGCTCCGCCTCGCGGCGGGCGACTACAAGGGCGCGGCGTCGGCGGCCCACGAGGCCGCGCAGGCGGCCCCGGCCGACGCGAACGCGGGGTTCGTGGCGGTCGAGACGGCGCTATGGGCCGGGGACGACGCGCTGAGGGGGACGGTCGAGCGGGAGGCGTGGGAGCGCGCGGACGACCGCGGGGCCGCCCTGTCGCGACTGTCGGACCTGTACCGGCGCGACCTGCGGGACGACCTCGCCGTGCCGCACGCGCGGGCGCTCGCGGGCGCGTTCCCGGGCGACCGCGCGCAGGCGTGGCGCGTCTTCGAACTGTCGGTCCGCGCCGGCCTGTGGCCCGAGGCCGAGGCCGCCGCCCGCGCGTACGTGGACCTCGTCCGGGACCGCCGATCGGCCGCGGCGGACGTCGTTTCGCTCGCGTCGGGCCACCTGTCGCACCGGCTGGTGTCCGCCTGGCTGGAGACCGTGCTCGACGGCCCGCCGTCCAACGCGGCCGCGCGCACGGGCGTGCAGGCGGCGATCCTGGGTTTCCGGAGCGGGCGCGTCGAGCAGGGGCTCGCGGTCCTGAAGCGCGCCGCGGCCGCCGCGGCCGATCCGACCGAGGTGGTGTCGCTGGCCGCACAGGCCGCGCTGGTGGACCCGGACGTGCCGGTCTCGGCGATCTCCGCCGCGAGCGGCGCCGCGTCCGGGGGGCTCAGGGAGCCCGGCACGCTCCCGTACGCGGTGGCGGCGCGATGCTCGGCCGCGGTCACGGACGCCGGGTCCGCGAAGGCGTGCGCGGATCAGGTGCGGGACGCGGGTCTCATGCCGGGGTCGGTCCTGATGGCCGCGGCCTACCGCACGCTGGCCGAGCGTCGATACGAGGCGGCATCCGGCCTGATCGCCGAGCTGCTCGGTGTCGAGGCGGGACGGGGCGTCCGCCTGCACGTGGCCGGCCGCGTCATGTCGTACCTGGGGTGCGGGACGGGCGCGGACCCCTCGGTCCGCCGGCGGATGGCCGAGATCGCTCTGTCGCTCGTCGAGCCGCCTGCGCCGGTCGTGCCGGAGGCGTCGTCCACCCCGCTCCGGGCCCACCTGGTCGAGATGGCGAGGGGCCTCCCGGCGGCGACGAAGCTGTACGACGCCGAGATCCGGCGCGCCCCGGCCGAGGCGGCGGTGCGCAACAACGTGGCGTACCTCCTGTCGCTTTGCGGCGGCGAGGCCGGGCGCGCGGTGCGCGAGGCACGGACGGCCGGGACCCTGCTGGCCCGGAGCAACGGGTTCTACATCGAGACCGAGGCGTGGGCCGAGTTCATCGCGGGGAAGGCTGCTGCGGCCCTCGCGCTCCAGGAGAAGGCCCGCAGGCTCTGGAACCTGGAGCAGGGCGGGGGGATGGCGGAGTCGCTCCACCACATGGGAAGGATGCTGGAGGCCGCGGGCCGGACAGCGGAGGCCGCGGAGGTCTACCGCCGCGCCGCCACGCTGGAGCCGGGAGAGTGGGACGGCCGCGCCGCGCTGCGGCGATGGCGGGAGCTGTCGGTGCAGTAGCCGCGTTGTCCTCGGCGCGGGGCGGGATCGACCGGAATGGGGGTGGGTACGGGCACGGGTACGGGAGGGAGTGATGGGGAAGCGGATCGTCACCGGGGTCATCCTCGCCGCAGTCGTGATCGGGGCGGTGCTGTACGGCCCG
>VGRB01000202.1 GCA_016875475.1 Deltaproteobacteria bacterium | reverse complement strand
ACGGGTACGGGCACGGGTACGGGTACGGGTACGGGTACGGGTACGGGCTCGGGCTCGGGTACGGGCACGGGTACGGGTACGGGCTCGGGTACGGGTACGGGTACGGGTACGGGCATGGGCTCTGGCACGGGCTCGGGTACGGGTACTGGTACGGGTTCGAGTACCGGGAGGGGCGAGGCAGGGATGGGGAGTCCGCGGGCGTTCGCCGTCGGCGATCTTAACGCGTTCTTCGCCCTGCTCCTCGACAACGTGGTGAACCTCGTCGTGCTCGCGGGGATCCTGGCGGGCGCGTTCGGGTTCCCCGCGGAGTTCGTGGTCACGCGGATGGTGCCGGGCACGGCGCTCGGCGTGCTGGTCGGGGACCTCCTCTACGCGCTCATGGCCGTCAGGGCGTCGCGGCGCACCGGGCGGCCCCACACGGCCATGCCGCTCGGGCTCGACACGCCTTCCACGATCGGCATCGCGATCGTGGTGATCGGGCCGGTCTTCGCCGCGTCGAAGGACCCGGTGGTCGCGTGGGAGGTCGGGATGGCGACCCTCGTCCTGATGGGGGTCGCCAAGGTCGTGCTCTCGTTCGCGGGCGACGCGGTGCTGCGGGTCGTGCCGCGCGCCGGCCTGCTCGGGCCGATCGCGGGCGTGGGGCTCGCGCTGCTCGGGCTGTTCCCGCTGGTGCGGATCTTCTCGGCGCCGGTCGCGGGGCTCGTGGCGACGGGGATCGTGCTGTACGCGCTCGTGGCGCGCCGGCCCCTGCCGGGGCGGATCCCGGGCGCGCTGGCCGCGGTCGCGGCCGGCACGGCCGTGTGGTGGGCGATGCGGGCGCTCGGCCTCGAGGACGGCGGCGGGGCGCACGGCGCGGCCACCATCGGCGTCCACCTGCCGCTGCCCGAGCCGGGGCGCGTGCTCGCGGGCCTGCCGCGGGCCGTCGAGTTCCTGCCGGTCGCGGTGCCGTTCGGGCTCCTGACCATCGTCGGCGGCATCAACGTGACCGAGTCCGCGCGGGTGGCGGGCGACGAGTACCGCACGCGCGACGTGCTGCTGGTCGAGGCGTTCGCCACGCTGGCGGCCGGCCTGTGCGGCGGGGTGGCGCAGTCCACGCCGTATATCGGCCACCCCGCCTACAAGGCGATGGGCGCCCGGTCGGGTTACGTGATCGCGACGGCGCTCGCGGTCGGGGTGGGCGGGGCGCTCGGCGTGCTCGGCGCGCTGGTCGACTGGCTGCCCGAGGTCGCGGTCGCGCCGATCCTGCTGTTCGTCGGGCTGGAGATCACGGTCCAGGCGTTCTCCGCGACGGAGCGCGACCACCTGCCGGCCGCGGCCCTGGCCGTGGTGCCCGTCATCGCCTACCTCGTGTCCATCTACACCGACCAGTTGATCGGGGCCGGGGCGAAGCCGAACCCGGCGCTCGCGGCCGAGTGCGCGACCGTGTCCGTGCTGGGCCGCGGCTTCATCCTGACCGCGATGCTGTGGGGCGCGGCCGCCGCGTTCCTCCAGGACCGGCGCGCGGTCGCCCTGCTCATCGCGTTCGCGGTGCTGGCCGCGTTCAGCCTGTTCGGCGTGGTCCACTCGGTCCACCCGGCGGGCGCCCTGTACCTGCCCGACCTCGCGGACCCGAGGCCGCTCCGGATCGCGGCCGCGTACGCGCTGACCGGCGGGATGCTCGCCGCGCTGACCGCGTGGTCGGCGCGGGGGCCGGGCAAGCGCTCGGTACCTGGCCGAGCCCCCTCGCGACAGGCGTCGCGCCCGGGGTAGAATCCGCGCAGGAAATCGGGGCGCGGTGAACGCCCGGGGAGGAGAGCTTGATGCGCAGCGCGGCTCGGGCGGTCGTGGCGCTCGGTGCACTCGTCCTGGTCGCGGCCGCGGCGTCGATGCCCCGCGAAGCGGCTGCCGGCGGCTTCACCAACCCGGACTTCGGGATCCGCAAGCTCGGCATGTTCGCCGTGACCGCGCGGCCGGACGACGTGACGGCCGTCTACCACAACCCCGCCGGGCTCGTGCTGACCGAGGGCACGCAGCTCTACCACGCGCAGTCGTGGTTCCTCATCGACCTCAAGACCCGGATGTACGACAGCAAGGGGAACCTGCGCCCGAACCACGAGATCAGCCCGGACTGGAGCGTCGGGTTCATCCCGTTCATCGGGGTGTCCACGGACTTCGGGACGCGCGACTGGCGGCTCGCCTTCGCGATCTACGCGCCGAACGCGTACGGCGCGGCGCTGCCGGAGGACGAGCCGACGCGGTACCACGGCACCCGGGTGCTGTTCCTGGCCAGCCGCGCCACCCTGGCCGCCGCCTACCGCGTGGACGAGCGGTTCAGCCTCGGGGTGAGCCTCTCGATCGTCCCGGTGTTCCTGAAGATGCGGCAGTACTACAACCTGGACGTCAACAGGAACCCGGACCTGCGGTTCGAGCCGCGCTCCGTGACGAAGTCCGGGGACATGATCCTCGACGTGTTCGGCTGGGGCGTGACGTGGGGGGCGGACTTCGGGGTGCTGTTCCGGCCGATCCCGTCGCTCAGGATCGGCGCCGCCTTCGCGACCGGGTCCAAGGTGACCCTGAAGGGCGACGCGAGCCTCGACCTCCCGAACGGGGACTCCGCGTCGTCGGACCTGTCCACGTCGATGGTCATCCCGTTCGGGCTCCGGGGCGGGATCAACTGGGAGTTCGCCCGCGACTTCGAACTGGGGCTCGACGTCTACTGGTGGCACTACCAGGTACTCCAGGAGCAGGTCGTGAAGTTCTCGCCCGCCCTGGGCGGGCTGGTGTCCGAGCAGCGATCCCCCAAGAACTACGGGAACTCCTGGGCCTGGAACGTCGGGTTGCTGTACCACGTCCACCCGAAGGTCGAGCTGATGCTCGGGTTCCAGATGGACTTCACGCCGATCCCGACCGAGACCTACACGCTCGACAACCCGTCCACCGACCAGAAGGGCGTCTGCGGCGGGGTCCGCTGGCAGATCACCGACAAGGTCCGGGTCGGCCTCGCCTTCGTCCGGAACTGGTTCAGCCTCGTGGACGTCCAGGACAGCCGATCCTCGCCCCCCGCGAACGTGAAGGGCCACGCGGCCAATTTCGAGATCGGCGCCGACGTGCAGTGGCGGTTGTAGTGTCCCTCCCCCCGCCGATCACCGCATCGGCTGCCGCATGAACGTCAGGTACTCGAGGTGCCGGAGCCGGTTCAGCAGCATGAACATGCCGAGCGCCAGCGTGAGGATGCACGAGGCGGCGTAGCCCCAGCCGAGCGTCCAGTCCGGCATGCCCGTCGTGAGCAGCGTGAACGTGCCGTTCGTCAGGAAGAACACGACCGACACGATCAGCGCGGTCCCGCGGAAGTCGAAGTAGAGCACGATGATCATCAGGACCAGCAGCCCGGCGTGGAAGAACGCCCCGATGGTCGCGACCCGGAAGATCGGGGTGAACGCCGGGTCCACGCCGATCAGCGTGACGAGCAGCGGCATGGCGATGAACGCCGCCGCGGTCACGGTGCCCTGGTAGACCAGCACGGTGTAGAGCGCGGACTTCAGCACGTCCAACATCTCGCGCTTGCGCGCCAGGATCACGTCGAGCGGCGCCTTCTGGAGGATGGTGCCGTAGTAGTTCTTGTAGCGGAGGTAGAAGTCGGTCTCGATCCGCAGCAGGAAGACCGACAGGGTCGGCACGATCGTGATGTATGCCACAAACATGGCGGAATCGTAGGGGAAGTGCGTGTAGAAGAAGCTGTGGATGTGGAGCCCGCTCGGCGAGTACCACAGGATGATCTTGTCGATCCAGATGGCCGCGTTGTACGCGACGCCCGCGCCGGCGAGCGTGGGGTACAGCCTGAAGTGGCCCAGGAACTGGAAGTCGAAGCCCTGGCCGAACCGGTATTCCGCGAAGATGCGGTGCATCAGGAGGGCCATCAGCAGCACCTGGCCCACCAGGAACCCGATCGCGAGCCCCTGCACCCCGAACAGGGCGCCGAGCACCTGGGCCCCGAAGAAGCTCAGCAGGTAGCCTATCCCGAACGATATCACGATGTTCGCGTAGTCCTTCGCGGCCGACAGGAACAGCATCTCGACCCAGATCACCGAGACGGTGACGTAGATCCCGAGCGCGGCGACCTTGTACAGGAAGTCCACGTCCGCGAAGAACAGGAACACCGTCCCGGTCACCGTCTGGAACAGGACGGTCACCGCGATCGCCCCGACGAACGTCGGCACGACCGCGTCCGGGTTGCGCATGTAGAACTGGTCGGACACGTACCGCGTGACCACGAGCTGGATGACGCCCGTCGCGATCAGGGAGAAGCAGTAGCAGTAGACGATCGTGACCGTGAACAGGCGGACGTCCTGCTCCTGCATCGCGGGCAGGGCGAAGATCGACAGCGCGGCGAGCGCGAGGATCGAGATCAGCCACGGGCCGGAGAAGATGACGGCGGAGTAGGTGTAGAGCTTGAGCCACTCCCCGAACGTCTTCCGGGTGGCCATCTCCCGGAGTCGGAAGCCGATTCCTGCCATCCAGCACCCTTCGCGGCGAGGACGCCGCGGGACCTATCGCGGCGAGGACGCCGCGGGACCTACCGCGGCGGGGACGCCGCGGCTACCGACAAGCCACCCCGGCCGCAGAACTGGCGGTAGACCTCGTGGTACGCGTCCAGCATGTCGCGCCTCACGTAGTAGCGGCCCACCCGCTCGCGCCCGGCCACGCCCATGGTCTTCGACCGCGCCGGGTCCTTCACCAGCCGGATGATCGCGTCCGCGGTCTCGCGGGGCGACCGGACGTTCGTGATCTCGCCGCGACCCCGATCTTCTCGTCGTCCCCGTCGGTCCCGAGCACCAGCTCCGCGCACGCGCCCACGTTCGTCGCGACCACCGGGACCCCCGCCCGCATCGCCTCCAGCAGCACGAACGGCTGCGCCTCGCTGATGCTGGTCAGCACGACCGCGGAGAGCTGCGGGTACCACTCGGCCATCTTGACCGGCCCCGTGAACTCGAAGCACCTGTTCAGGGAGAGCACCCGCACGAGGCGCTCGCACTCCTCGAAGTACGACTCGTCCTCGTCCGGCGTGCCGAGCACGTAGAACCGCGCGTCCGGGATGACCTCCGCCACCATGCGCGCCGCGCGGATGAACGTCTTGACGTCCTTGATCGGCGCGACGCGGCCGACCATGGCGATCCTCGGCGGCCCCTTCGGCCCGTCCGTGTCCCGCCGCGCGTACATCTCGTCGAACCGCTCGATATCGATGCCGTTCGGGATCAGCAGGCACTTGTCCGGCGGGGCGCCCCCCTGGACCTGCATCACCCGGTTCCCTTCGTAGAGCGTGTAGATCCGGGCGGCGCGCTCGTACGCGACGCGGCTCAGGACGTCGAACTTGTTCATCCACAGCGCCTGGAGCGCCCCGAGCTGCTTCGTCGGCACGGGCGAGTGCGGCTTCTCGCGGTAGATCCACTGCGCCTGGGTGATCTCGATCATCCGCTCGTTCGTGTAGATGCCGTGCTCGGTGATGATCATCGGCGCCCGCGTCCGGGTGGTCGCGATCGCGCCGAGCAGCCCCGCGTACCCGGTGCAGGTCGCGTGGTACAGCGCGGCGTCCGGGATGTCCGCGTACATGATGCGGAAGAGCGGCAGCGCCATGAACCGGACCGTCCAGAAGAAGTCGATGAACGAGAAGTCCGGCAGGTGGTCGCGGTACAGGCGCACCAGGATGTCCCAGAACTCCCTGCCGTGGAAGACGTCGTACGGCGTCAGCGCGTCGGACCGCCCGGGCGAGAACCGCTCCAGGAGCCGGTCGAGCGACAGCGGCTCGCCGGCCACCAGCTCGCTGATCGTCTCGTCGAGGTCGCGCCACGACGCGCGCCGCGGCCGGATCCGGAGGGCCTTCCACGGGACCGTGTCCATCAGGTGGACCTGCCGGAACTCCAGCACGTTCTTCGGCAGCTCGTACCGGGGCGTCTCGCCGATGTCCTTGGACACCCCGATGTGCATCAGGGAGAACGACACGTCCTTCATGCTGGAAAGCAGGTCGTGGACCCACGTGGACACCCCGCCCACCACCCCGTCGGTCTTCATCAATCCGTACCCGTACCCGTGCCCGTACCCGCCCGTGTCCCGTCCCCTGGTCCCCCCCCGATCACCAGCGTCGCCAGCTCGCCCACGGCCTTGTCGTCCGCGAACGTCCGGGTCGCCGTGTCAAGGATCTCCCGCGCCCTCGCGAGTCGGCCGCGCTCGAACTCGATCTCCGCCGCGAGCAGCACCGCGTCGCGGTCGTTCGGGACCGCCTCGACGTACCGCGCGAGGCTGGCCGACGCCCCCTCCAGGTCCCGCGCGCGGTGCTGGAGGCGCCCCATCAGCAGGTCGATCCGGCGGTCCTGGGTCGCAACCAGCCGGGCCTTGTCCAGCGCCCGCAGGCCGACGTCGAGGAAGAAGCGGACCATGCCCTCGTCGAGCAGCCCGGCCTCGGTGTAGTCGAGCACGATGCGCGCCAGCTCCGTGTGCCGCTCGACGGCGGTCGGGGCGGCCTCGATCTCGCGCACGAGCCGGAAGATCCGGTCGTTGAACTCGCGCTCCATGTCGGACAGCGCGGTCGACGCGTAGTAGCGGA
Source organism: Deltaproteobacteria bacterium (assembly GCA_016875475.1). GTDB lineage: Bacteria > Myxococcota_A > UBA9042 > DTJE01 > DTJE01 > VGRB01. The sequence continues at coordinate 3,055 of VGRB01000202.1, read as the reverse complement.
TCTCGCGCGCCGGGTCCGCGAGCGCGCCCTTCAGCAGCGTGACCGCCTCGGGTCGCGGCAGTCGCGACAGCGACAGGATGGCGCCCCGCTTCAGCGCGAGGTCATGGCCCGTCAGGATGTCGCGCAACGGCGCCACGTCGACCTCGTCCATGATGAACCGCTCGCCGGGCCGGGCGCGCGCCTGGGCGGCCACGGACGGGTCGTACGAGATGTACTCCTGGAAGTCGCGCAGCAGCTCGCCGCGTCCCCGCGTCCCCGAGGTCACCAGGGCATAGACCACCACGAACCCGAGGAACCCGAGCAGCGGCACGGGAAGGGCCATGCACATCGCGGTCACGGCCCACGCGCGGTCCGCGGCCTTCGAGAGGTTCCACGGCCGCACGAACCCGACCGCGAGCAGCGCGATCGTCAGGACGTGGGCGGCGAGCGGCAGGAACACCCGCCAGAACGGCCCGAGCCCGAAGTCGTGGATCAGGAAGACGAGGTTTTCCATCTCCAGGACGGCTTCGAGCACCACCAGGATCCTGCCGAGGCGCTTCATGCCCGGACGCCCCTCACGCGACGGATCTCCACCGCATCACGAACCCTCCCCGCGAGACGCCAGTTCGAACCGCTCCGCCTCGTCCATGACCTGCTGCGCGGTCTTCGGCTCCGTGTTCGTGGTCGTCGCCACGCCCGTCTTCAGCCGGATGTGCGCGAACCGCGACCCGTACCCGCCGAGCGCCCGCCTGAACGCCTCGTTCACGCGCGCGGACACGACCACGCTCTGGTTCGCGTTCGTCTGCGGCAGGATGAACGCGAACACCCCCGGGATCCGGTAGATGCCGACCACGTCCACGTTCCGCAACTGCTTCCTGAAGACCTCGCCCGTCTGCCGCAGCACCGTGCCGCGGTCCTCGTCGGACAGCGTCTCGAAGTCGATCAGCCGCACCAGCATGTACGACGACACGCCGCCGTACCGCCGCACGCGCGCCGCCTCCTGGTCGAGCCGCTCGCACATGAACCGGTGGTTGAACACGCCGGCCCGCTCGTCGTCGACGCGGGCGTCCATGGCGCCCTCGAACCGCCGCGCGTCCGCGATGGTCTTGCCCGCCCACCCCGCGATCGTGAAGAGGTGCGTCACGGTCATCTGGGTCAGCCGCACGAACGGGATGCGCTGGATCACGACGAGCCCGATCACGGAGTCGTCCGTCGGGTCCGGCATGGCCGCGCACGCCAGCACGTCGTGGGTCATCGGCCCGGCGTCGCGTGCCGTCACGACCTCCCGCGTCCTCAGGACCCGGTCGACCGCCGGATGCTCCGCGGTCAGCACCGCGTCGAACTCGTCCGGCGACAGCCACCCGCGCTGCGCCTTCAGCTTGAACGTGCGGACGGCCTTGCGGCCCGGGAGAGGCTCCGCGTCCGGATCCGCCACGTAGATCCCGAACTTCTCGGCACCCGTGAACCGCGCCACGAGGTCAAGCAGCGACGGGTATGCCTCGTCCGGCCGCAGCGTGGACAGGCGCCGCGCGGACTCGTAGAAGCGCGCCAGCGGGTCCTCGGCGGACAGGACGCGTCCCTGAAGCTCCTCCTTGACGCGCGTCAGCAGCTCGTTGTCGCGCCGCACCGCGTCCAGCCGCTCGGTCGCGACCGCGGCCTCCGCGCGCGCCGAATCGACCTCGCGCGTCGCCATCGCCCGGATCTCGCCGAGCAGGACCCCGAGCAGGACGAACATGTACGCGGGGATGATCTGCGTCCACTCGAACGCGCTGACCACCGTCCCGGTCTCGCGACCCCACCAGGCGTAGGTCACGTAGATGCCCGCGCACATGACGCCCGTGACGAACCCGTCGAACGTCCCGTAGCGCGAGGCCATGAGGATGGTCAGGAACAGGAACGGGTGGGGAGACACGGTCAGGTAGCCCGGGTCCTCCGGGAACCAGACCACGTTGATGACGACCAGGATCGCGAGCCCGAGGAAGACCTCCATCAGGCTCTCGACCTGCCGGGAGTACCGGCCGCCCCTGGCGGCGGCCGCGACGCCCCCGTTCCCGGGCTGCGTGCCCGCGACGCTCATGGCTCCCTCCTGTGACCGCCGGCGCACCCGACCCGCATCACGCGCCCGTCCATCCGCACCACGTGCAGCCCGGACGCCGGGTCTGCGACCACGACGCCCCCGCCCTCGACGGACGGGGCGCAGCCGGGCCGGGTCTTCACGAAGGCCGGCACGGGCCCCCCGGCGCCGGCGGTCCGGACGACCTCCATCCCGCCGCCCGGGACGGCCGCGACGCGCCATCGCAGGTCGTGCAGGCGATCGATCGCCTCGGCCGCCTCGGTGACCTCCATGTCGCGCAGGAACGGGAAGCGCTTCCGCACCTCCGCGGCGCCCTGCATGAAGCCCGACCTGAGCCGCGCCCAGTCGAGGCCGCCGGACCGCTCCGGGTCCATCACGTCGTCCGGGTGGATGAAGTGGCTCGACACCCCGTAGAGCAGCACCCCGTTCACCATGCCGAGCCTCGCCTCGCCGGCCAGCACGTACCCCGCCCAGGTGCGCGGCACGTCCGTGAGGCCGCGCACGTCCGGGTCCGGCGCGAAGTCCTGCTCGGCCTCGACGTCGGTCCCGGTGAACACGGACGCCAGCACGCGGACCTCCGGCACCTCGGCCGCGAGCGCCTGCTTTCCCGCCGCGTCGATCCAGTCGTTCGGAGGCACGAACACGCGCGGCCGCTCGAGGTCCCCGAACACGGCGGCGAACGACGCCCGCCCGGCCCGGAACCACGCGGCGAGCGCCGTGCGGTCCGGGAAGCGCTTCGTCACGCCGCCGTCGAGCCCGGGGGACATGTGGTTCGCCCCGTGCAGCCCGACCTGCATGTCGTCGGCCACGATCCGCGCCCCGAGGTCGCGCGCCGCGCCGCCGGTCGCGCCGCCGAACGGCTCCTCGAACGGCGGGGCCACGCGGTCGTCGTAGCTGAAGACGCCCAGGAAGACCGGGCGCATCCGCAGCGTGAGGACCGCCTCGCGCAGCATCCCGTAGACGTCCGCGCGGTAGAACTCCGTGTCCGGCTTGCCCATGGCG
>VGRB01000201.1 GCA_016875475.1 Deltaproteobacteria bacterium | reverse complement strand
CCCTCGGCTCGAACGTCGTGCCCCCCGTGGCCGAGGCGCGCGTGGCGCCGGGCGCGGACAGGCTCGCGCTGTTCTTCGGGGTCGAGATCGCGACCGACAGGGGACGACTGGTCTGGATCCCGCGCGAGCTTGCGGCGATGCAGAGCGGCGAGTGGAAGGCGCACTTCGGGCCCGCCCCGACCGCGGAGTCGGTCCGCCGCATCGCGGACGAACTGGGCGGGGTCGTGTTCGCGGCGCACCCCTACGACCGGTCCGCGGGGCCGTCGTTCTCGGACGGCGTGTTCGCGCTGCCGTTCCTGGGCGCGCTCGAGGTCGCGAACGCGGGCCTGTTCCAGGTCCGCAACCACATGGCGATCGACGCGGCCCTGCGGATGAAGGTGACGCCCGTTGCGGGCACCGGGTCGTCGGACCCCGACGCCGTGGGCCGCGCCGCGACCGTGTTCCTGGCCGACGTCGCGACCCAGGCGGAGCTGGTGGACGCGATCGCGCGCGGCGACGTCTGGGGCATGGAGCTGCTCGACGAGGTCGACGCGCCGGAGCCCGAGGATCGCCGCGACCGCGGCCCGGACCGGGGCCCGGACCGGGGCCACCACGACCGGGATCGCGGACCGCGGCATTACGGCCGCGGGCCCGACCGCGGGCCCGACCGCCGGCCCGACCGGGGACCGGATCGCGGACCGGATCGCGGACCCGACCGGGGGCCGCGCGGCGACCGCGGCGGCTTCCGGGGCCCGCGCGAGCCAGGCCCGCCGCGCGAGGCCGGCCCGGCGCGCGAGCCGTCCCCGGCCGGCGAGGGCGGACAACCCGGCGGCGAGGGCGGTCGCCGCAGGCGGCATCGCCGTCGCGGACGCGGCGGCGGGGGCGGGCAGCCCGGCGGCGGCGGCGCCGGAGGCGGCGGCCAGGGTCCCTCGCCTTCCGACCCGCAGCCCGAGACCTGACACCCTGCGCCCCGGAGGCCCCCCTTGGACAAGACCCTCTCGATCGTCGTCCCCTGCTACAACGAGCGGCGCACCCTGCTGACCGTGCTGGCGCGGGTGCTGTCCGTGAACCTCGAAGGGCTCCGGAAGGAGCTGATCGTGGTCGACGACGGCTCGACCGACGGGACGCGGGACCTGATCCGGCGGATCGAGGCGGACTGGCGCGCCGTGTTCGCGGAGCAGGGCGTGCCCGCGGCCCGGCTCGAGCGGGCGGCGTTCCGCTGCATCTTCCAGCCGAAGAACCGGGGCAAGGGCGCCGCGATCCGCACCGGCTTCGACGCGGCGACCGGCGACTTCGTGATGGTCCAGGACGCGGACCTCGAGTACGACCCGAACGACTACCCGCGCCTGCTCGCGCCGATGCTGGACGGGCGCGCGGACGTGGTCTACGGCTCGCGGTTCGCGGGCGAGACCCGGCGCGTGCTGCTGTTCTGGCACTCGATCGGCAACCAGTTCCTGACCTTCATGTCGAACGCCTTCACCGACCTGAACCTGACCGACATGGAGACCTGCTACAAGGTCTTCCGCGCGGACGTGATCAAGGGGCTGAACCTGAAGTCGGAGCGGTTCGGGATCGAGCCCGAGATCACGGCCAAGATCGCGAAGCTGCGCTACCGGGTCTACGAGGTCCCGATCACGTACAGCGGCCGGAGCTACGCGGAGGGCAAGAAGATCGGGGCCAAGGACGGCTTCGAGGCGCTGTGGTGCATCTTCAAGTTCTCCGTCCTCGACTCGGACTACCTGAAGGCCGAGGTCGTGGAAGAGACCCTGTCCAAGATGAACGCGCTGGAGCGCTTCAACCGGCACCTCTACGACACGATCAAGCCGTGGTGCGGCAAGCGCATCCTGGAGGTCGGGGCGGGCACCGGCAACATCACGCGGTTCCTCCTGAAGTCCGGCGACGTGGTCGCGACCGACGTGAACGCCGCGTCCGTGTCGCGACTGTCCGACCAGTTCCAGGGGTGGGACGGGTTCGAGGCGCACGCGTGGGACGTGTCGCAGCCCCCCCCGGCGCCCATCGAGGGCCGGCGGTTCGACACCGTGGTCTGCCTGAACGTGCTGGAGCACGTGCGCGACCACGAGGCGGCTCTCCGGAACATGCGCGACATGCTCGCGCCGGGGGGGAAGCTGGTGCTCCTGGTCCCGGCCGGGCAGGAGCTCTACTCCGACCTCGACAGGAACCTCGGCCACCACCGGCGCTACGGGCGCGACGCGCTCGTGAAGCTGCTGGGCGCGGCCGGCTTCCGGGTCGGCGAGGTGAAGTGGTTCAACCTGATGGGCGTGCTCGGGTGGTTCGTGAACGGCCGGGTGCTGAAGCGCGACCGCCTGCCGGTCGGCCAGCTCGGCGTCTACGAGATGGTCGCGCCGCTCGTGCTGCCGGTGGAGAAGCGCGTCAAGCTGCCGGTCGGCCTGTCCCTGATCGCGGTCGGCGAACCCGTGGGCAGTGGCCGCGCCGTCCCCGGCGCGGAAGGTCCCGGGGCGTCCCCGCCCCGTGGGGCCAGAAAGGGACGGCGTCCATGACCGACACCCCCCTCGTCATCACCGCCGCGATCTGCGGCGCCGAGGTCACCAAGGACCAGTGCCCCGCGGTCCCCTACAGCGCGGACGAGCTGGCGGCCGAGGCGGAGCGCTGCTTCGCGGAAGGCGCCCGCGTGATCCACCTGCACGTGCGGCGGCCCGACGGCACGCCCACGCAGGACCGCGAGACGTTCCGGGCGGCGATCGACGCGATCCTGGCCCGGGTGCCCGAGGCGATCATCCAGCCGTCCACGGGCGGCGCGGTCGGCATGACGGTCGAGGAACGCACGGCGCCGCTCGACCTCGACCCCGTCTTCTGCTCGCTGACCACGGGGTCGTGCAACTTCGGGAACGAGGTCTTCGTCAACACGTTCCCGGTCGTCGAGGCCATCGCCGGCAAGGCCCGGGCGCACGGCACGCGCGTCGAGATCGAGGTCTTCGACGCGGGCTTCGTGGACAACGCGCTCGCGCTGGTGAAGCGCGGCGTGCTCGAGCCCCCCCTGCACTTCGACTTCGTGCTCGGCGTGCCGGGCGCCATGACGGGCACCGAGGACCGGCTCGCATTCCTCCTCTCGACGATCCCGGCCGGATCGACCTGGACCGTGGCGGGCATCGGCCGCTTCGAGCTGCCGCTCGCACGCGCCTCGATCGCGAGGGGCGGCCACGTCCGGGTCGGGCTGGAAGACAACGTCTTCGTGTCCAGGGGCGTGCAGGCGAAGGGGTCGTGGGAGCTGGTCCGCCTCGTCGCCGCCATGGCCGCCGACGCCGGCCGTCCGATCGCCACGCCCGCCGAGGCCCGCTCCCTGCTGCGGCTGCGGGACGGGTAGCGGATCGCCGCCGCCACGCGGCGCCGTCGTCCTGTTCGGCTCCGCCGCCGGGAAAGCGTCAGGAGCCGCGATGCCTTGCGGGGCCTCCTGGTGCCGGTCGATCTGCTCGTGGTCACCGGAAGCCGGCTGCGCGACGTGGCGGCCCGGCCCGGCCTGCGGGGAGATCCTCCGGACAGGGCGGGTGGAATAGGACGCGTGCGCCTGACTTCGCCCCCGGGTCTCCGCACGACTGGATCGCCCACGCCGCGAGCGACCTGAATCCGGCGTGAATCGCCTCGCATCGGGACGATGTCCTCCCCGAGCAAGCATGCTTCCACGCCCAGCAGGCTGCAGAGAAGGCACTCAAGGCGACGCTCCTGATGCACGGCAGCGAGTTCCCGAGAAGCCACGACCTCCAGGTGCGCCTCGACCTCCTGCACGAGAACTGGGTCGCCATCGAAGGTGCTGTCGCCGGCGCGGGCAAGCTGACGCCGTACGCCGTGGAGACGCGCTACCCCGGCTACAACGACGGCATCGGCGCGGAGGGGCCGGACGCCCTACGCAGCGAAACCCGCCGGTCAGAACCGGCGCGGGATGGTCCGTCTCATCGGGAAGAACGGCGACGGGTCCGGGCGCGGGCCCACGTGCATGAACGGGTTCTCGTTCGGCTTCTTCGTCGGATCCTGCTTCGCCAGATCCCTGAACCGCTCCATCGCCAGAACCCAAGCCGGCCATTCGGCCCAGGCGCATCCCATCGCGTAGGCCTTGGTCACGATCAGGGACATCTGCATGGCGAGGCCCGACATGACGTTCGGGTCGCCCTCGCTCGCAGCGGCCGCGAGCTGCTCCCGGAGTTCGTCGTATTGCGCCTTCAGCGTCTCGCATGCCGTCTTCGAGTAGAGCCGCGGCGGGTGGGTGCCGCCGCCGCAGCACGGGCCGCAGCGGCAGCCCGCGCCCTCGTCCCCCGCGCCGGCCCCGGGCTGCGCGTAGCCGCCGGACGGCGAGATCGCGAGGCGGAAGCTCGCGTAGTCGCCGTTCCCGCCGTCCACGATGCGCCACCGCAGGTAACGCTTCAGCGCGAGCGCCGCGTCCGCGTCGTCCCGGAGGAACACGTACTGAGCGGCGTGGTTGGTCGGCGTGGGCTCGGCTTCGAGCTTCGCCAACTGGGTCCAGGGTCCCTCCCGCGCCTCCGAGGTCTCCAGGATCAGCGAGCATCCCTGGATCTTGGTCGCCTGGACCAGCACGCACACGCTCGGCAGGTTCGCGGCGTCGAACCAGTACTCCTCGCTCTGGATGACCTCGGACACGAGGTCGCTCAACAGGATCGTGACCCACCCCTGAAGCGTGGTGGACGTAAGCTCGCGGAGCCTGCCCGGAGGCTCGAGCCCGCTCCCCTCGCCGGGCACCGTGATCCGGAAGGTGAGCCCGTCGCCCGCGCCGCTGACGGACAGCCGCCAGCGGACCAGGCCGTAGGTCTCGCCCCGGAGCGGGACCAGGAAGACTCCCGGTGCGTTCACGCTGAACAGCACGTCCCAAGGCCCCTCCTCGGACGGGGCGGTCTCGATGTTCAGGGCCACCGTGCCCGTGACGCCGGAGCACTCGATCCGCAGCGTCAGATCATCCGGCCCCATGCGGAGGTACTTGTCGCGGCTCTGGACGCGTTCCCCGGGCGCGGTCGTCCTGACGGTCAACCAGTCCTGGACCATCTTCCTTTGCGCCATCTGCCCCTCCTCAACTCAACACGGCGGAGATGCGGAACGTGATCACATACGGAGTGCCCGTCGCGTCTCCCGGCTCCTGCACCTCCCACATCAGGAAGCCCTTCAGGCTCTCCTGGGCCGTGCCGCCCGGGTCGCGGGACATGAGGAACGTGTCGGTCCCGGCCGCGTTCCGCGACTCGACCTCGACCCACGGCCCGTCGAGGGTGGGCGCGCCGAGGAGGCGCAGGATCGGGTGCGCGGCGCCGTGCGTGGTCGCGTAGGCCACCTCCATGTTCACGACCGCGTGTTCCGCGTCGGCGACGCTCACGATCGCGTCGGCCGGGCACGGGAGCAGCACGCTGTCGGCGGAATCCCCCTGGATCGTGGTCCAGTCGGCAATCAAGACCTGCTTTCCCATCGTCCTCCTCCGCAAGACGCCCCTTCGACTGGGGTCAGCAACCTGCCCCTCTCACCCGGTCTACAGGCGAGCGGTCGGTTTCCGGACAGGAATGCGCGATCGATTCAGGGCACTACGGCACGCACGTGAAGACCTGAAGCCAGATCACGTCCTCTTTCTTGAGACCATTGTCGTAGGTTGGCTTGATGTCCCACCCGTTGGCTCCGCACTTCCCCAGCACTGGGCTGCACCACATCACCGGATTCTGGTAGTAGTTGTCCACGGGCGCCTTGCCGAGTGGGTACCCAAGCCCCGACGCGATCAGCTTCTTGTACTCCTCCGTCCACTTCATCGGGGGAACGAAGATGGCCTGATCCGAAGACCAGTCCGGATACCCGCTTGTCGCCTCCTTGCCGATCCGGGCGCACGCCTCCCACAGGTTCTCCTCCCAGTGCGCCTGCATGACCCAGCAGTAGGTTCCCACGTATGCCGTGCCCGCGGGGCACGGGAACGTGCAGTCCTTGCAGGTGTCGTTCGGGACGTCGTTCGCGTCGTCGCACTCCTCGCCCACGTCGATCCGTTCGCCGTCGCAGTCGCCGTCCTTGCCGCACACCGCGGCGCCCGGGTGGACGGCGGGGTCGCCGTCCTGGCAGTCGCCGCCCTGGGACACCGGGTACTGCACGGTCGTCGCGCACAGGCAGGCCGGGTCGCCCGCGCCCCAGCCGTCGAAGTCCGCGTCCGCGAACCGGTCCTGGCAACCGGCCGCGTCCTGCTCGTCCGTCGTGCCGTCGCAGTCGTCGTCCGCCCCGTTGCAGGATTCGGCCGCCGGGGTCGTGGCCGGGCAGGCGTCCGCGCAGGTGCGCTCGGCCAGGCACTTGCCGTGCTCGTTCGCCGCGTAGCAGGTCGTCTTCAGACCGGCGAACCGGTCCAGGCACGGGCAGGCCGTGTCGCCCGCGGGCACGCACTGCCTCGCCGTGCCGCCCGCGGTCGGGACATCGACGCAGGAGAAGCCGTCCGGACACGCGCCCGAGCCGGCGCACGAGGCGCCGCAGAAGCTGCCTGCGGACCCGCGCGGTACGCAAGTGTGGTTGCCCGGCAGCGGCCCCTCGCAGTCGAGGTCCGCCTTGCACGGCCGGCAGAGCTGGGACGGCGCCACGCAGACGAGCGGCGCCGCGGCGCCGCCTCCCGGCGCGGGCAGGCACGCCCAGCCCGGCGGGCAGCCCCCGTCGCACGGCCCCGCGCACTCGGAGCCCGAGGGCGTGTCGATGCACGCGCCCGAGGCGCACTGCGCGCCGTCCTTGCACGGGCATCCTGGGGCCCCGTCGCACCCGGCCGTGTCGGGAGGCGCGGCGTCCGCATCGGGTATCGCAGCGTCACCGTCGGGTGTCACGACGTCCCCGTCGGGCGCGACGTCGGGGGTCCCCGGCTCGGTCGCTCCGACGTCCTCGGCCCCGGTCGGGTCCGGCGCGGAGTCGTCCGGCGGCGCCCCCGGGTCCGTGCCCTCCGCGGCGTCCGGCGACGCGTCCGCGGACGGGCCGGTGTCGAGGTTCGGCCCCGGCCCGCTGCCCCCGCCGCACCCCGCCGTGGCCGCGACGGCCGCCGCGAAGGCCGTCGAGGCGACCAGGACGCACAGACACCCCGGGTACCGGACAAGGCTCGTCATGTCATCCCTCCCCGCATCTCAGGCAGCAGTGCCGTCGACACGTCTACAGGCGAGACCCCGGAAATCGGACAAGCGAAAAAATATTTCATGGTTCGGGGAACTTTCGGACCCCATGCGGCGACTGATGCAAGGAGGATCCACGCGAGGGGAGCCGGCATGCGAACCGGTAACCGCGATGCGTCCGGCGAGGTCTGGAGACGGGCCAGCAGGGAGGCGCTGCGATACCTCGCACGCGCGTACCGACACGTCCCGGAGGCGGACCGCGAGGACGCGGTGTCGGCCGCGACCCTGTACCAGTGGACGAACCCGCCCGCCGGGGAGGTCCCCCTCGGGGCCGTGCTCACGCGCAGGTCGAGGGACAGGCTGTTCAACGCCCTCGAGCACGAGCGGCTGGTCGCGGCGCACGCGGCCGAGGCAGCGGCAGCGGCAGCGGCTGTGGCAGCGGCTGTGGCAGCGGCCGCGCAGGCGTTCGCCACCCCCCCCACTGATCCCCCCGCAACGGCCGACGGAGACCCGTTCCAGGCCGTGTGCCTGCGCGAGGCGATCCGGATTGCCGAGACCGCGCCCGATATCCCGGAGGCGAGCCGGGACACGCTTGGCGGGCTGCTGTCGGGCCTCTCGCTCGACGCGATCGCGGCCGGGCGCGGCGTCTCGCTTGACAGGGTCCGCAAGCAGGCCGACCGGGGCGCGGCGGCGCTCGCCCTCGTCCTGCGTGCCGATGGCCATGGCCGCGACCACGCCGACGACCGCGTGACCCGAAGCGCCGGACGACGCCCTGTTGCGCCCATCCCACCCCCCAGCACGCCCGGAGCATACCGCGCCGGGGACGCGGGTCAAGTCGGGCGGTGACTGGGGTATCCCCGCGAACCGGGCGCGCCGGGCCGCGGGCCAGATGTGAGGCCCGCCGGCCCGGCTCCCACCGCGCACGCAATCCCTTCGGCTGCCGATCCTGAGGGGATTCCTCAGGGGCGGTGACCGGGACTGCGACCCGCGAACCCGTCAGAACACGTGACCGATGTCCACGTAGATGCCCACGGGCAGGCCGCCGGAGATCGCGTCCGGGGAGTACGAGAAGTCGAAGCGCGCGAGCACGGTCTCGCCCACCTGGAAGCGGATGCCGGCGCCCGCGCCCCAACGGATGCCCGCGCCGGTGCCGTCGAGCGCGCGGTCCGGCGAGAAGTCAGACCACACCCGGCCGGCGTCGGCGAGCAGCAGGGCGCCGAGCCGGAAGCGCTCGCCGAGCAGGTGGAAGGTCCGGAACATGGACCGCAGCTCCACGTCCGCGCCGAGCTTGATCCGGCCGTGGTAGCGGCCCTCCGGCACGCCCCGGAAGCCGTCGCGGCCGCCCGGGTACTGCCGGTTCTCGAACGACGAGGCGCGGGACAGCTCGTAGAACGGCACGTTCCCGAACAGGAAGTCGCCGAAGACGCGCGTCGCGAGCACCAGCCACTCGCCGTACAGCGAGACGTACGAGCGGCCGTCGAGCGTGGCGCCGCCGAAGTGCAGGCCGCTTCCGAGCCCGGGCGACCCGCGCACCTGCGCCTCGGCCAGGAAGCCGCGCGACGGCGTGGTCTCGTGGTCCCGGGTGTCGTACTGGATCGCCGCCGCGAGCTGCATCGCGACGTGATCGGAAAGCCCCTTCAGGCGCGGCCGGTCGGACGCGAGCACGCTGCCCGCGTACGCGTCTGTCCGGTGCCACGTGAAGCGCACGCCCGACAGGAAGAACAGCCGGTGCGGCAGCGCGAGGCGCGCGTTCAGCCGCAGCAGGGGCTCGTACTCGCGGTACTGCCAGCGCTTGTGGCCGGTCAGCAGCACGGTCTCGCCCGGCGGCGGCGCGGTCGGGGACGGGTCCCACTCGGACGCGTTGCCGACCCCGAAGTACCCGGCGTTGTTGCGCTGGTTGTACTCGGCCGCCACCCACAGGCGCAGCCGCCCCCCCGCGAGACCCGGCAGGTCCACGCGGAAGAAGTGCATGTGGACCGGGAGGTAGACGCCCCGTCCGTCCCACCACTTCACGCTCATCGCGACCTGGGTCTGGATGCGGTAGCGGTACGGCGAGTAGGCGGGGTCGAATCGCGCGAAGATCGGCTGGACCCCGAGCATCAGGCCCATGTCGCTGTTCCCGCCGATCGCCGGGAACGGGGCCCACTCGAGGCGATGCGGGTCGCGGGCCTTGGCGGCGGGGGTCACCGGAGAGGGTGACGGCGTCGGGGCGGCCTGGGGCGGGGCCTGGGGCGGGGCCGGGGGCGGGGGCGCGGGCAGGAGCGCGGGCAGGGGCGCGGGTGCGGGCAGGGGCGCGGGTGCGGGCGCGGGTGCGGGCAGGGGCGCGGGTGCGGGCGCGGGTGCGGGTACGTCGTCGGACGCGCGGGCGGCGGGCGCGACGATCGCCAGGAGCGCCACCGCCGCCACGCCGCCCAGTCCCCGCCGCAAGCCGGAATCCTCCCGCGTGCGGACAGCCCGGCCGGTCACGCCGGCTCCGCGGATGAATTCCTCTCGGCAGCCGCGATCGCCCGGAAGCGATGCAGGGGAGCCGGGCCCTTCGCAGGGACGAAGCGATCGAGCGGGACGTCGCCCGCGTACCCGGCGAAAA
>VGRB01000200.1 GCA_016875475.1 Deltaproteobacteria bacterium | reverse complement strand
CCCCGCGGAGCGCTAGCGGGTCTCGGATATCTCGGGAACCCCCACAAGGTGGCGCGCGCCTCCGCGTCTCCCTCCGCGGCAGCCCCAGGTCCTCGGCCTCCCTTCCCGCCGCAGGTCGTCGTACCCCCCACTTATTGGCAAGGTGCAGAGACTTGCTCGTGCTTCGCACTCGCACCTGCAGGGACAGCGCCGTCAGGAGACAACTCCTTCGAAGACGCGAGCGCGGAGCGCGAGCGGGTCACCGGTATTTCTCCAAGAGATGGGGGGGGACGGTCGGTCGTGGCAACCAAGGGGCGGCGGGGGGCTGCGGAGGGAGCTCGCGGAGCCGCGCGCGACCTTGCGGGGGTTTCCGATCACCTCGCGCGCGGCGAGCGTGCAGGCGCCCCGGGGGCAGCCCCCCGCCGCCCCGTCCGGGTCGCCTGCGTTCGCGTTCCGCGCTTACAGCTTCAGGGTCAGCATGATCGCGATGACGAACGCGTAGATGACCAGCGACTCGATCAGCGCCAGGCCGAGGATCATCGGGACGAACATCTTGCCCGACGCGCCGGGGTTCCGCGCGATGCCGTCCAGCGCCGCCGCGACCGACCGGCCCTGCGCCAGCGCGCCGCCGAACGCCGCGATCGCGATGGCGAACGCAGCCGCGCCCGCGATGATCTTCTTCACGCTCAGGTCGTTGTCCGCCGCGTTCGCCGCCTGCGCCATCGCAGACGGGACCCACAGCACGAGCGACGTCATCGCCAGGCCGGCCACCGTTCCGATCTTCTTCCAGAAACCCATCGTGTCTCCTCCTTCAACTCGAGACCGAACAACCCCTCGACACCCGAACCGTCAGTGATGGCCCCCTTCCTCCGCCTCCTCCGTCGCCAGGTGGATATAGACCGTCGACAGGATGCAGAAGACGAGCGCCTGCACCACGCAAACCAAGATCCCGAGCGGCAGCGGCAGCAACGGGATGAACAGGAACATGCCCGGCACCCCGAGGAACGCGGCGATGGCCGCGTGGTCGCCGAACATGTTCCCGAACAGACGGATGGCCAGGGACACCGGCCGCGCGATGTGGCTGATCAGCTCGATCGCCAGCATCAGGAGCATCAGCGGCAGGGCGTACCACTTGATGATCGGCCCGAGGAAGTGCTTGAGGTACGCCGGCCCGTGGTGCCGGATCCCGTAGTAGTGGGTCGCGACGAACACGATCGCGCCGAGCGCGAACGTCGTGTTCAGGTTGTTCGTCGGCGGAAGGAAGCCCGGGATCAGCCCGAGCAGGTTCGAGACCAGGATGAAGATGCCGAACGACCCGACGAGCGGCAGGAAGTGCATGGCCTTCTCGCGCCCGAGCAGCCCCGCCATCAGCCCGAGCAGCATGTCGGTCACGGTCTGGAAGAACGCGAGCGGCGAGAACGTGGCCGCCGGGAGCATCGACTGCTCCTCGCGCTTCATCCTCGCCCTCGCGAAGACCAGCAGCAGCACGACCAGCACGAACGACACGATCGCGTAGAACACGTGGTTCAGCTTCGTGACCGGCTCGCCGCCGACCCAGCTCTTCCCGAGCAGGTGCGACGCCGCCTCGCTCACGGAGTGGGGCAGGATCGCGTCGGCCACGGACCAGTGGGCCTCCTCGGCCAGGGCCGCCGCGGGCGCGATGATCATCAGCGACGCCGCCCCGACGAAGGAGGCGGCGACCAACGCCGCGATCCGCCTCATGGCGCCGCCGCTCATGTGGTCAACTCCACGTTGCGGACGGCGACGAAGCCGGCCGCCGACACGATCGCGACCCCGGACGCCGACAGCCCGATCACGAAGGCCACGACGTCCATCGGCATGAACCGGATCGCGGCCCACACCAGCGTCACCAGGACCGCGAACTTGCAGCCGAGCAGCACGCCGTAGGGCCACTTCCGCCCCTCTCCACCGAGCAGCCGGCCGCAGAGCCAGCCGAGCGAGAGGAGGTTCGCGGCCCCGAGCGCGCCGCCCGCCGCGATCCCGACCACCCAGTCGCCCGGCCCGAAGACCGCCGCGGCGACCAGCGCGACCGCGCACAAGGCCGCGTCCACCAGCGCCGTCAGCCTGAGGAAGGCACCCGCGGTCATCCGCAGCCCCATGAACCCGGCGCTCAATCCCGCGGCCAGTGGCGACGCGCGGTCCGCCACAGCCCGCGGAACGCCGCCGCGATCCCGAGCCCGAGACCGGAGAGCATCAGCCACGGCTCCGTGCCGAGCCGGTCGTCGAGCCACGCCCCGCCGAGCCAGCCGACCACGATCGCGACGCCCATCTCCAGACCGATCGAGGCGACGGCCATCGCCGACTTCCACGCCCGGCGATCTTCGGGTTCCATCGCCCCTCGCGACGGCGCAAGGTCGAGTCTGTCTAGCCCAGGGGCACGGGGAAGTCAACGGAGGCGAGCCGTCCCTGGCCGTGTTTCGCGACCGTCATTGACGAAGATCGGGACGTCCCCCCGCCACGGGGGGCCGCAGTCCCGTCCGCGGCGGGCGTTGCCCTCTTCACAGCACGAGGGTCGCCGCCTTCCCGGCCTCCAGTGTGACCCGCAGGACCCTTGCCGGCTGGCCCTCCACCCGGACCGTGACCTGCGCCGCGACGGGCGTTGGGCCCGTCATCGGGATCCGGAGCGTCTCGCTGGTCCGGCCGCGCGGCACGCCGTTGACCAGCACCTGGGCGCCGGCCGGCCCGCTCACGGTCAGCGTGGCCTCCTTGTAGCCGATCGACAGGCGCAGCTCCTTCAGCGGGTTGATGGGGTCGATCGTGAACGGGGTCTCGGTGTCCCGGCACGCCTGGCACTCCGGGAACTCCAGCCGCACCCGGTGCTGCCCGGGCGCGAGCGCGAGGTCGCGGATGTAGCCCTGGCCGACGAAGCGGCCGTCCACGAGGACCCGCGCCGCCGGGGGGTTCGCCGCGATCGTGACCGGGAACCGCGCCTCCGGGGTCTTCACCGGGCCGGGCGTCGGTGTCGGCGTCTTCCCGTTCCGTTCCGCGGACTTGCCGAACGAGGACGATCCGGGCCGGACCGCGCCGCGGCGCTCCGAGGCGACCGGGCCGTCGGACGGGTCCCGCGGCGAAGGCCCGGGCGACGCCGAAGCCGGTCCGGGGGTCCCGGTCCCGGGCACGTCCGCGGGCGGGAAGACCACGGGCCACAGCCGGATTGCGGCGATCGCGATCCCGATCAGCACGCCGCCGACGCCCGAAGCGACGATCGCCGACCTCGACACCGCGCGACGCCGGACCGAGGACTTCGCCCGCGCGAGCCAGCGCTTCGCGTCCTCGTTGTCCGGGTCGTTCGCGATCACACCGTCCAGCTCGCGGATCGCGAGCGCGGGCTTCCGGTCCTTCAGGTGCGTGCGGGCCCGGGCGAGACGAGCGGACGCGACCTTGGCCCCCGCGGCCGCCGTGAACGCGGCCGGGTCCGCGAAGAAGCGCGCGAGGTCCGCCGGGTCGCGCCCGAGTCCGACGGACGCCGCCGCGGTCTCCAGCTCGCAGGCCACCTCCGCGGCGCTCTGCTGCCGATCCGCCGGCACCCTCGCCATCATCTTCCGGAGCACGCGGAAGAGGTCCTCGGGGAACCCGGGCTTCAGCGCGCGGATGTCGGGGACGCGGGCCTCGACGATCTGCCGGAGCAGCCCGGACGCGGTGTCCGACGTGAACGGGTAGAGCCCGCTCGCCATCAGGAACAGGAGCGTCCCGAGCGAGAAGATGTCGGTGCGCGCGTCCAGCGCCTTGCCGTCGACCTGCTCCGGGGACATGTGGGCGGGCGACCCGATGATCGCCCCGGTCATGGTCAGGTGCTCCATGTCCACGACGTGCGCGATGCCGAAGTCCATCAGCTTCAGCACGCCGTCGCGCCGGACCATGATGTTCTCGGGCTTCACGTCGCGGTGGATGACGCCCTGCCCGTGCGCGTGGTGCAGCGCGCGCGAGACCGCGGCGGTGACCAGCGCCGCGATCTCGGGCAGCATCGGCCCGTGCTCGTCGAGGAAGTCGGACAGCGGCAGGCCCTCGACGAACTCCGCCACGATGAAGGCGCGGTCCGACTCCTCGCCCGCGAAGTCGTAGACCTCGACCACGTTCGGGTGCCGGAGCTTCGCGATGACGCGGGCTTCGCGGGCGAAGCGCGCGCGCGCCTCGGCCTTCTGCGACAGGTGCGTATGGAGGACCTTGATGGCGACCGGCCGGTGCAGGACGCGGTCCGTGCCGCGGTAGACCACGGCCATGCCGCCCTGGCCAACCTCGCGTTCGGCCTCGTACCGGTCGAGGAACACCTCGCCCATGGCTGCCGAGCATAGCACGCGCGTCGGGGGACCGGCTGACCAGGGGTGCGGCCCTCAGTCCATCAACTCGACCGTCGCGACCGGGTGGCCGAGGTCGGCGACGAGCGCGAACTCGATGCGGTCCAGCGCGACGGAGACCGCGTAGTCGTCCATGAAGATGCTGCGCTTGACCGTGGAGGACGAGCCGGACCACCACTGGCCGCAGCCGCCCCACTGCCCGAACTCCTGCGTGGTCGCGTGCGGGATCCCCCCCAGGTACTCGAAGCCGGCGTCGAGCGTGACTTTGTAGACCATGAGGCCGTTGAAGGTCATCTCGTCGCCCATGCCGCCGCCGCCGGACGCACCCTCGCACACGACCATCGGGATCGCGAGCCACTCCTTCGGCGGGAACCAGTTGAACGCGAGGTGGTCCATTGCGGCCTCGGACGCGGACCCGCGCGTGCCGATCACCTCCTTGTGCATCAGCGTCGGGTTGGTGATGTCGGTCACGTCGAACACCTGGAGCATCACGCCCTGGATCCACGCGAAGCTCCCCTGGTCGTCCGCGTCGAACCCGATCGACAGCAGGTGCGTCGGGTCCATGAAGTGCAGGTAGGTCGAGAAGCCCGGGATCTTCATCTCGCCCTTGACGGCGGGCGCGTGCGGATCGCTCATGTCGATGACGAACAGCGGGTCGGTCTTCTTGAAGGTGACGACGAACGCGAGGTCCCCGCCGAAGCGCACCGCGCGGATGTCCTCGTCCGGCGCGAGGTGGTCGAGCATGCCCACGACCTCGAGCGCGTCGCCCTTGGCCTCCAGGACCGCGACCGTGTTGTAGGCCGGCCCGGGCAGGTGCCCGGTCGTGGTCGCGACCTGGAGCCGCCCGTCGTGCTCGCCCATCGAGAACTGGTTCAGGATCCGGCCCTTGACCACGCCGCTGGCCACGTAGGAGGTCGTCGGGGCCGACTCGGACAGGCGGAACTTGTGGAACGTCGTTGCCTCGCTCTCGTCGGGCAGCCCCTCGTACCACGAGCCCGCGCCGTACTTCCGGTGGCGCATCGCGAGGTAGAGCGCCTGGTCGGACGCGAACACCGCGCCCGGCCGCGACCGGATCGTGGTCGCCTCGAGCGCCGACCCCTGGAGCATGTCGAACGACAGGAGCGACAGGAGGCTGCCCCCGTCCGATGCCGAATCGAGGAGGTAGGCCTCGCAGTCGGCCAGGGGGTTGCCATGGAGCTTGGCGGCCCCGTCGAACCACCACGTGTCCTGCACGCTCGGGACCCAGGCCAGGTACCCGGCCTCCTCGATCTTCTTCACGTTCGCCTCGTACAGGTCCTCGAACGCCTCGCGCACCTCGTCCGCGTCGAGCCCGAGCGGCTCGCCGCACACGGCCGAGGCCATCGCGGCCGCCACGAGGTCCGGGTAGATCGACACGAGTCCCGGAGGCAGCGCGGTCGGGTCGCGGAAGTAGACGACGGTGGTTTCAAGAACCCATTCCGTCGCACCGATGGACTAGAATCACGGCCGGTCTCGCTCGAGGGGGTTCGATGCCGCTCCAGGACAGCGCGGAAGTCGCCCTGACGGACCCGAACGTCGAAGATGCGATCGGCCGGGGAATCGTCGAGATCGAGGGGCACCGGGTCACCTACAACCTGCGGCAACGACGGACCTACGATTGGACCGATCCGGAAGAGTGGGTGCGCGCGAGAACCATCGCCTGGCTGATCATTGCCCGAGACTACCCCGCCGCGCGGATCCTGACCGAGGTCTCGGTCCCGCGTAGGACCCCATCCGACTTCGCTGACATCGTGGTCTTCCGCGATGACTCATGCCGCGAGCCGTTCCTGGTGGTCGAGAACAAGGCATCGGGCCAGGACGCGCACGCCCGAGATCAGGCGATCGAACAGGCGTTCGGCAACGCCAACTCGTTGCGAGCCGCACTGGCGCTCTACGACGAACACGAAACGTCCGACCTGTACAACGTCGGGGACTTCCCCGCGCTCGAGCGCATGGCGAACCGCCTGGGCTCCTGCGACGCACTTCCTCGGCAGTACGGTGACCTGCCCGAGTTCGCGTTCACGGCGGGAGGAGAGAACGACATCCGTGCAGCGGATCCGGCGAGGCTTTCTGCTCGGATTCGGCGTGCGCATGCCGCGATATGGGCCGGCGGACGCCGGGACCCGCTGGCCGCCTTCGACGAGTGGAGCAAGCTTCTGTTCGCGAAGGTCGTGGATGAGAGGACCACGCCGACAGGCCAGCCGCGCCGGTTCCAGGTCGGCGGCAGGGAGACGGTCGCCGCGGTCGCCAACAGGATCCAACGGCTGTTCAACCAGGCATGTCGGGACGACCCCGCCATCTTCCCGGCAGGCACCAGCATATCCCTGCCGGACCCGAAAGTCGCCGAAGTCGTCCGTATCCTCCAGGACGTGGGCTTCGTTCGTACCGACATCGACAGCATCGGAACGGCATTCGAGGAGTTCTTCGGGTCCGTGTTCCGTGGGGACCTCGGACAGTACTTCACGGCGCGCCATCTCTGTCGCTTCACTGTGGTCATGCTGGGCTTGGGGCCAAACGACCACGTCCTGGACCCGACAGCCGGTTCGGGGGGGTTCCTGCTCGAAGCGCTGCTGCAGCTCTGGCACAACGTCGACCGCGACTTCCGCGGTCAGCCGCAGACCGAGACCGAGCGCCTGAAGCTCGATTTCGCGCTCCAGCACGTGTATGGAGTAGAGATCCACCCGGTGCTGGGGAGGATCTGCAAGATCAACCTCCTCCTGCACCATGACGGACACACGCACATCGAGTCCGACCGGAGTTGCCTGGACGCCGTGTTCGGTCTCGAGCGCATGAACCCGCCGTCGGAGAAGTTCAGCGTCATCGTGGGCAACCCGCCGTTCGGGGACGAGGTGCGTCAAGGCGACCCCGACCACCTCGGCGAGAACGAGTTGTGCCGGTTCGAACTGGCGGCGGGGAGACAGGGCATCGATTCCGAGCAGGTCATCCTGGAGCGGTGCGTCGAGTTGCTGGAGCCCGACGGTCGTCTCGGACTGGTCCTCCCGGACGGGCTCTTCAACAACCAGGGGAGTCCGTCCAACTGCCCGCGGACCCGTGCTTTTCTTGCGCGGTCCGGATGGATCGAGGCGGTCGTCTCGCTTCCGGATTTCGCGTTCCGGAAGGCAGGCGCACAGAACAAGACCTCCATCCTCTTCTTCCGCAAGTTCACGCGCTCGGCGCGGGCGCGGATCGACGGAGCCGCGGTCGCTGCGGGGCTCCGTCCGGGCGAGGAAGACGGCCGCCTCGCGGAGGTGATCGCGGCGGCCGGGCTCTCGTACCACGTGTTCCTGGCGGAGGCGAGCAACATCGGCTACACGCCGATCGGCACGCGGTCCGTGGCGAACGATCTCTTCAGCGGCGACGACGGCCACGTCGCCGACGAACAGTCGGAGACGATCCTCGGGGAGTTTCGTGCCTTCAGGACCGCGCCGGAGGCATATCGTGGACGGCGCGCCCCCGACTGCATGGCGCTGCCGTTCGCCGACTTGTGGAACGCTCATCCGAGCCACAGGCTCGACCCGAAGTACCACATCTTCCGCCGTGAGGAGGCGCGGGTGGACCTCGGCGGCTGGACGAGGACCACCCTTGGGCAGGTCATGCGCCGGCGGACGACCGAGGCGCACCCGGAGCGCGAGCCGGACCGCGTGTTCACGGTGATGACGCTCTCGCAGACCGGCGAGATCCGGCCGCGAGCGGCTGGAAAGGGAAGGAACCCGCCGGAATGGCGGGGATCGTACTTCGAGGACAGCAGTTCCAGGTGGTACGCCGCCCGAGCCGGGGACGTCGTGTTCTCGTCCATCGACCTGTGGAAAGGCTGCATTGCGGTGGTTCCGCCGCCGTTCGATGGGGCGCTCGTCACACGCGAGTTCCCGATCTACGAGGTGATCGACCCCGCCCTGGACTCGGCGTTCCTGTCGCATCTGCTCCGAACGAGGTACTACCAGCGGGCATTCAGGGCAATCACGACGGGCCACAGCAATCGCCGCCGGACCCAGGAGTTCGATTTCGAGGCTCTCTCGATCTCGTTCCCTCGCGACCGCTCGGAGCAGGCAGATCTGCTGTCGCGCATCGCTGATGCCACGGGCCGGATGCGCCGCGCGAGCGAGGACGCGCGCGAAGCGATGCTGGCGCTGAGCGACCGGATCGACGGCCGCGGCGCGGAGGTGTTGCCGGACATCGGCGCGGACGGGGACGCGGACGAGTGACGGGCGCGCGCGGGGCGGAGGAATCCCTCAGGCCCCCTCCGCCGCCTTCGGGGCCTGCCGGAGGCGCTCGACCTGAACGACCGCACGCACGCGGCGGAGCGCCTTCAGTATCGAGTCGAGCCGCCCCTGGTCCTCGACCTGGATCACCAGCCTGACCACGGTGCGGCCGTCGCCGAGCGCGCGCGTGGAGATGGACGCGATGTTGGCCTTGCGGTCGCCGATCTCCTTGGTCACGCGCGCGAGCACGCCGGGCTCGTCCAGGCACGTCACCTGGACCGGCACGTCGAACAGCCCCTGCATGTCGCGGACCCAGTGCGCGGTCAGCAGGCGGTCGGGCTCGGCCTCGCGCACCGCGTCGCACTGCCGGCTGTGGACGGTCACGCCGCGGCCGCGCGTCACGAACGCGACGATGTCGTCGCCCGGGATCGGGTTGCAGCACTTGGCGAGGTGCAGCAGCATGTCCTCGACGCCGTCCACCGCGATGCCCTCGGGCCGGCGCTTGAAGAACGCGGCCAGCCGGTTCGGCTCGCGCTCGGGTTCGGGCTCCGCGACGACCGCCGCTCCCGGCGAGAGCACCTCGGCGACCTCGGACGCGCGGAGCTTCTCGAGCCCGATCTCGCGGAACATCTCCTCGGACGACCCGAGCTTGAGCGCCGAGAGCACCTTCTGCTGGTCGTCGCCGCCGTCGATCACCTTGCGGTGCGGGATGCCGCGGCGCCGGAGCTCCTTCTCCAGCAACTGCTTGCCGATCTCGACCGCGTGCGCCCGCTCCTCCGCCTGGAAGAACTGGCGGATCTTGTTCTGGGCGCGCGCCGTGACCACGAACGTCAGCCAGTCGCGCCGCGGCCGCGCGGTCTTCGACGTGACGATCTCGACGAGGTCGCCGGACCGGAGCGGGCTCGACAGCGGCACGAGCCGGTTGTTCACGCGCGCGCCGGTGCAGCGGTGGCCGACCTCGGTGTGGATGTCGTAGGCGAAGTCGATCGGGGTCGCGCCCTTCGGCAGCACGCGCAGGTCGCCCATCGGCGTGAAGCAGAACAACTGGTCGGTGAACAGGCTCTCGTGGACGGTCTCCAGGAACTGGTGCGGGTTCCGGACCTCCTGGGCCCACTCGATGAGCTGCTTCAGCCAGTTGAAGCGCTCCTGGTCGCGCATCTGGAGGCCGCCGCCCTCCTTGTAGGTCCAGTGGGCCGCGATCCCCCC
>VGRB01000199.1 GCA_016875475.1 Deltaproteobacteria bacterium | reverse complement strand
CCCCCCCCCCCCCCCGCCCCCCCCGGCGCGGCCCGCCACGAACTCGACCACGTTGCGGCAGGCGTTGTACTCGTGGTCCGTGACCAGCACCTCGTCCCCGGGCCCGAGCGACTCCCCGAGCGACCGCAGGGCCTGGTTCACGCCGGCCGTCGCGTTCCTCACCCACGCCAGGTCCGCCGGCTCCGAACCGACGAACGCGGCCAGGGCGGCGCGTGACCGGTCCAGCCGCTCCTCCAGCTCCCGCCACAGGAAGAGGAGCGGCTCCCGCTCCATCTCCGCGCGCAGCCGGGCCTGCGTCTCCAGGACCGGGCGAGGGCACGCCCCAAACGAGCCGTGGTTCAGGAACGTCACGGAGGGGTCGAGGGTCCAGTGGACCGCGTGTGTCGAAGGCATTGGGCTACGATAGCACGGCCGCGGCGCGGAAGGCGCGGGGCCGCACCGGCGGCGTGCGGTCACTCCAGTTGCAGCAGCCTCCGCCGGACGGCCTCCCAGACCGCCTCGGATCGGGAATTGACCTGGAGCTTGCGGTACACGTTCCGGAGGTGGCTGTGGATCGTGTGGCCCGAAAGCCCCAGGCGGGCCGCGACGTTCTGGTACGTGTAGCCATGCGCGAGCAGGCGCAGGATCTCCAGCTCGCGGTGCGAGAGCACCGGGTCGGCCGGCGGGCTGCTCCTCCCGCCGAGCGCGTCCACGACGCGCCGGGCGATCCCCGGCGTCATCGGCGCCCCCCCGGCACGCAGTTCGTCGATCGCGGCGGAGACCCGCGCGGGGCCGCTGTCCTTCATCAGGTACCCGACCGCGCCCGCGCGAAGCGCCTCGAAGATCGTCGCCTCGTCGGCGAGCACGGTCAGCACGATCGCCTCGACGCCCGGGCACGCGGCGGGAAGGCGCCGGAGCAGGTCGATCCCGTCCATGCCGGGCAGCCCGAGGTCCACGAAGACGAGGTCCGCCGGGCGGTTCGCCAGCTCGACCAGGGCCTCCTCCGCGGACCCGACCGCGAACGCGATCTCGCGGTCCGGCGCCAGCATGACCGCGGCCGCGATGGCGGCGCGCATCTCGGCGTGATCCTCGACGATGCCCACGCGGCAGGCCATGCGTCCCTCACAGGGTCAGCGAGAACATCGATCGCCGGCTGCGCGGGGCGTCTCGGTGGCGCGGCCGCCCTCGAACCGCAACCCGGCGATCAACGCCTCCCACGACGGCGCCGGGCTGTCCGGCACGCACATGAACCGCCTCGCCTCGGCCACGGATTCGCGCGCAAGCTCGGCCACCGAGGCGGGCGCCCGCGCGGCCGACGACGGGTCGGCGACGCGGGGGGGGGTCCGCGAGCGGCACGATCCGCGTCGCGAGCCCGCCCGTGCCGTCGTGGAGGTCGCGCAGCTGGGCGTCGCGCTCGACGCGCCGCACCCTCTCGCGCGCCAGGCCCTGGCGCAGGAGGCGCAGGTGGTCCTCGAACAGGGCGGCGGCGTGGTACGGGACCCCCGCCTCCTTCAGCAGCGCGGACAGCACGGAGAACGACTGCCGCCCGTACGGCCGGCCCATCGGAAGCTCGCCAGGGAACGGTCTTCGGCGGATCCTACCCCCGCCGGGCGGAGGTTGCAACAAGAACCGAGCTTGACTCCACGAACCCGGCCACGGCTGGGGCGGACTTGACGGATCGCAGGATCCCGTCGGGAATTCCGCCGGCAAACCTGGACGAAAGTCAACGTTGACGCCCCTGAAAGAACCCCCAAACGGGCCGGAAACGGTGCGCGGGGGGTAAATTGGCCCGTATGACTTCGCGGGGTTGCGTGCGCGTACCCCCCGCGAAATGGGCTTCCGGGGGCTTATTACGAGGGCGTCAACGTTGCGGCACGGCGTCCTGGAGGCGGTCGAGGTCCGGCCGCTGCCGGGCGCTGGCGGGCGCGTTCTCCGACGTCCGGCCGGAGTCCGGGCCGCGTACGCGAAACGCGGATCCGCCGGGCCGCGCGATCGCCGCCATCGGCCGGCCGGCGTGCGACAGCCTCACCGCCGCGGGATGCTCTTCCACGGTCCGCCCGATCGACCGCTCCGCCCCGCCTCCCGGCAGGGCGCACCCCTGGACGAGCAGCGCGGACAGCGCGCACGCGACCATCCCGCCCCGCCCGGCGATCCGGCCGATCCCGAGCAGCGCCACGCCGAGCAGCAGCAGGACGGCCGCGACCGCGTCGCAGGCCAGCGTGGCCGCGGTCCCGGCGCGCTCGAGCCGGAGCACGTCCCGCGCCTTCCGGAAGCGGTTTCCCGCGACCGTGAAGACGTCCGGGTGCTCGCGAACCTCGCCCGAGAGCGCCGAGGTCAGCCTCGCCCCCTCCCCCGCCGCGGTCGCCAGATCGCGCGCCTTCAACCCGGCCTGGGCGATCCGCTCCGCGAACGCCGACCCGCGCGCCTCGGCGGCGGCCCGGTCAAGCGACTCGGCCAGTCCGCCCGCCGCGACCGCTGCCTCGCCCGCCGCACGCGCCGCCTTGTCCACCCCGGCCAGCGCGGAAAGCAGGCCCCCTCCCAACCGCTCGCTGGTCCGCGCCCAGTCCTCGAGCGCGTTGTCGACCCGGGCGGCCGCCCGCCCGACCTTCGGTCCGACCACGAAGTGCCCGGCCATCGAGGTGGCGACGGCCGCCGCGATCGTGACCCACCCCAGTCCAAGGAACACGACGCGCTGCGAGGGCATCCTCATCGGCCAATCGCCTCCGCCAGCTTCCAGGCCGCCATCGTGTCGGCGTGCCCGGCCGCGACACGCACCAGCTCCGCGTCCAGGGCCGCCGCATTGGCGTCGCGCACCTCGGCGACCGTGGCCTCGCCACGCCCGAGCCGCTCCGCGACCGCCCGGGCGAGATCCCGGGCGCTGGCGGCGGCCGACGCGGCGCGCGGGACCGCGGCCCGGGCCGTGCGCGCGGCCACGACCGCGCCCCGGACCTCGAGACGGGCCCGGTCCTTGACGCGTGCAAGCTCCTGGAGCGACGCGAGCAGATCCGTCCCGGCCGCGCGGTACGCGAACCAGGTCTTCCCCCACTCCCAGAGGCGCCACCGCATGACCAGCCCGACGTACCAGGAGTCGGTCGGCAACAGCTCGGTCGGGTTCGACCGCGCATACTGGAACATCGCATCGACGCGGGGAACCCAGTCCATGGTCCGCAGGCGGCGCGACACCCGCGCGGCGTCCACGGCCGCCGCCGCGACGGCGACGTCCTTCCTCGCCCGAAGCGCCTCCTCGACCGCGTCCTCGACCTTGCCGCCGAGCGGCAGCGCGCCCGCCCCCGGCGGGGCCGCGACCGGACCCAGCTCGACGCGGTCGTCCGCCGGTCTCCCGACCAGCAGGGCCAGCCGGTGGCCCGCCACCTCGTCGGCCGCGCGCGCGTCCTCCACGCCCTGTTCGGCCCGGGACGCGGCGATCTCCATCCACCCGACGTCGTCCTCCCGCGCCCTCCCGGCCGCGACCGCCGCACGCGCCACCGCGACCGCGTCGCGGGCCGCCGAAAGCGCCGACTCCCACGCAGCGACCTCGGAGCGGGCCCGCGCCACCGCGTGCCACGCCTCGACCGCCTCGAGCCGTGCGAAGCGCCGCGCGAGCGCCTCGGACTGCTCCGCGCGCTCCAGCTCGAGTGAAGCGACCTGCCGGCCGACCCACGCGGAGTAGAGGCCGGTCAGGGGCTGTTCCAGCGACAGCGAGGCGGTCCACGAGTTCCGCCGGCGCACGAGCGCCTCGGCGCCGGCGATCCAGCTCCGGGTCGGCGCGATCGCGTCGTCCGGGGGGGTCAGGTGGAGCCGCACGTCGTCGTCCCAGTAGCGCCAGTCGAAATCCACGAGCACGCGCGGCCCGAAGTCCGACAGCGTCCCGGTCTCCCGGAACTCCGCGCGCTGCGTGGCCAGTTCGTGCACGCGCACCCCGCGGGAGTTCTCGGCCGCGAGCTTGATCGCCTGCTCGAGCGAGAGCGGGGCCTCCGCAATCGCCGGGGGGGAGAGCGTGGAGGCGAGCAGGCAGCACGCCGCGATGAGCGATGATCGTTCCCAGCCCATGTTGCCTCCGCCCGGGCGGTCACCGGCCGCGCGGCCTGAACGCGGCACCGGCGCGCGCGGCGAACGTCAGGAAGGTGACGTCGAGGACGAGCCCGACCGCCCCGGTGACGAGCGACGCCAGGACCCAGCCGCCGGAATCCAGGGGAAGGGCCGCGCGAGCGAGCGCGGGCGCCGGCGAGGTCGAGAGCAGCACCGCGGCCGCGACGACCTCGCGCAGGTTCCAGACCGCGGCCGCGGCGAACGCCGCCATCGAGGCCGTCCGGATCCAGGCGACGCGACGCCAGAACAGGTAGACGCCGCCGCCCGAGACCGCGAGCCCGATCAGCCCGACGAAGGCGAAGGCGGCGAGCCGCTCGCGCTCCGGCTGGGAGCCCGTCGCCCCGGCGGCCAGCAGCGCAACCACGTATCCCAGGCCGAGGGCGACGGCCGCGACCCACACGCCGAGCGCCGCGGCCCACGGCCCGCGGCCTTCGCCCGTTTTCCGGACCGGGGCGCGGGACGGCGCCGTGGCGTCCGCATCGGGGGCGCGTGCAGAATCCGCAGACGCGCGCGCCGCGGGCAGCGCAACCGTACGCTCGGGCGCGAGGCCGCGGTTGACGACCACCTGCGGCCCCGAGACCTCGGCGCCCGGCATCGCCGCGGTCACGCGCTCCTGGATGGTGACGCGCGACGGCGTGCGCGGCGCCGGGCGGGGCGCCTGCGGCCGCTCGACGGTCACCAGCCCGGGCGGCTCGGGCACCGGCACGGGCGGCTCGGGCGCGGGCCTCGGCGGCTCGGGCGGGCGTGGCTGCGGTTCCGGGGCGCGGGGCGCCGGCTCCGCCGCGCGGTGCGGACCCGGGGAGCCGACCGGTCTCGCGGTCTCGGGGACGGTCGGCCGCTCGTCCGGGTCCGGCAGGGCCACGCCCGGCAGCGGGACGGTCTCGCCGGCGTTCGCGGTCATCGGGCTCGTCGACGGGACCGGCGTCGGCTCCTCGGACGGGGAGCCCGGGATCTGCAGCTCGGCGCCGCACCCCGGGCAGCCGATGGTGCGCCCGAACAGCTTCGGCGGCGCGGCCAGCCGGGCCCCGCAGTCGCAGCGCACGAGCACGTTTTCCGGGTTGTCCACGGCGGCCTCCCGGGGGCGATTCTCTTCGCCCGGGCGCGCAGGTGTCAAGGACCGCGAGTCGCCGGCAGCGGCGACGGGCGAGCGCGTCGCGCTCGCCCGCCCGTTGACACGACCCGCGCCGGGATCGGACACTTCCTCCCGGGTCGCTGCCCGGAGGGTTGTCCTTGTCTCGACACCTGCTGCTGGTCCTCGCCGTCGCCGCGCTGCTGGTCGCCTGCAAGTCCCTGGACCCGATCGGGCGCCAGGACACGATTGCGGGCGATGACGCGGCAGGCGACGTCGCCCCGATCGCGGACGTCAACTACGACGCGGCCGACCCGCCCGGCGACGCGGCCGACAAGGGCGGCGACCCCGCCGACCCGGACGCGCCGCCAGACCCGGACGCGGACGACGGGGCGGTCGGCGACGCGGCCGGCGACGACGCGGCGGGCGCGGACGACTCGCCCGGCACGGACGTCCCGTCGAACCCGATCCCGCGGGCCTGCAAGACCACGCTCAGGTTCAAGCCCGCGGGCGGGGCGTCGTCGGTCACGGTGCCGGCCGAGTGGAACGGCTGGGACAGGCAGGCGCACGCGATGGCCGCGGGGCCGGACGGGTACTGGTCGGTGGACCTCGGCCCCGGCGACGCGCCCGCGGGGAGCTGGGCGTACAAGTACTGCGTGAACGGCTGCGCGGACGCGGCGGGCTGGCAGGCGGACCCGGAAAACCCGCTCGTCAAGTACGTGGGCGGCGTGGAGAACTCGAAGGTCGTGCTGCCGGACTGCGGGGTGCCCGAGTTCCGGCTCGCGTCCGCGAAGGCCGACTGGGCCGCGAAGTCGGTTTCGGTCGTGGCGAAGCTGTACGCCGGCGCGGGCGGCGAGGCCGCGACTCCCGGCAGCATCGCGGTCGAGCACCGCGGCGAGCCGCTCGCCGCGACCGGCTTCGACCCGGCGACGCAGACGTTCACGGTGAAGCTGACCGGCCTGTCGCGGGGCAAGCACTCGCTCGTGTTCCGCGCGTCGAACGCGAACGGCGACGCGGAGCCGCTCTACGTGCCCGTGTGGCTCGAGGAGGCGGAATTCTCGTGGCGCGACGCAGTGATGTACTTCGCCATGACGGACCGGTTCGCGAACGGCGACGAGAGCAACGACGGGACCGCGAAGGACCCCGGCTCCGGCCAGTCGTGCCTGGACGAGGGCAGCATGGCGGACTGGCTCGGCGGCGACTTTGCCGGGCTCTCGAAGAAGGTCGAGGAGGGCTGGTTCGACGACCTCGGCATCAACGCGATCTGGATCAGCGCGGCGAACGACAACCCGGACGGCTGCTACAAGGGCGACCTCGGGTACGGCTACTCCGCGTACCACGCGTACTTCCCGCTGACGCTCGATACGGTCGAGAACCATTTCGGGACCCTCGAGGACCTCCGCGACCTGACACGCGCCGCGCACGACCGGGGGATCCGCGTGCTGATGGACTTCGCGGCGAACCACGTCCACGAGGCGTCGCCGCTCTGGCAGCAGCACAAGGACTGGTTCCACCAGACCGTGCTCGTGTGCGGGGACGGCAACAACTGGAAGGACCACCCGGTGGACTGCTGGTTCCAGCCGTACCTGCCCGACCTCGACTTCACGAACGACGACGCGGTCGAGGCATTCGTCGCGGCGGGCGTCTGGTGGGCGCGCGAGGCGGACCTCGACGGGTTCCGCGTGGACGCGGTCAAGCACCTGGACCCGGTCTGGGGCACGCACGCGTTCGTCCGGGCGCTGCGTCACCGCCTCGCGGGCGCGGTCGAGCACACGGGCGTGCCGTTCTACATGGTCGGCGAGACGTTCGTCGGCGACTGGGGCGGCGGCGACGGCGAGGAGAAGATCGTCAAGGCGTACGTGTCGCCGCTGGAGCTGAACGGGCAGTTCGACTTCCCCCTGTACTGGGTCGTGCTCGACGCGATGGCGCGCGGCACGGCCGACATGGGGGGGGTCGTGGACCTCTTGAACGCGTCGCGCGCCTTCTACGGCGCCGAGGCGGTGATGTCGAACTTCCTCGGCAACCACGACGTGCCGCGGTTCGTGTCGCACGCGGCGGGCCAGATCGCGGACAAGTGGGGCAAGGGGTCGAAGGAGCAGGGCTGGCATGACCCGCCGGGGCTGCCGTCGTCGCCGGACCCGTTCGCTCGGGCGCGGATGGCGTTCGCGTTCCTGATGACCGTGCCCGGGATCCCGCTGGTCTACTACGGCGACGAGATCGGGATGCCCGGCGCGGGCGACCCGGACAACCGTCGCATGATGCAGTTCGAGGGGCTGTCGGCCGAGCAGACCGCCCTGCGCGAGGCGGTCGGCAAGCTGGCGCACGCCCGGACGGAGCACGTCGCGACGCGGACCGGGCATGTCGTGAAGATCAAGGGGGACAAGGACTTCCTGGCGTACGCGGCCGTCGCGACCGGCGACGCCGTGGTCGTGCTGCTGAACCGCGGCGACGCCCGGACCGAGACGCTCTCCCTGCCGAACGGCGTCCCGACCACGATCCCGCTCACGGACGTGCTCGGCGGCGCGTCGTACACGGCGACGGGCGGGCAGATCACGGTCCAGGTGCCGCGGCTCGGGTCGGTCGTGCTCGCGCCGTGAGAGGGTCAGCGAGAATGAGGCGCCAAGGCGAGCGGAGGCGGATCGGAAGTCATGTCGGCGGATGTCAGCGGCATTGACACCCCCCGCGGCGTTCCAGTACATTTCCGCGTCTTTCGAGGGATCCCCGATGAAGAAGCTGCTGGTTTCGCTGGTGCTCGGTGCGGCGCTCGCGCTCGCGGCGTGCGAAGGGAGCAAGGACGACGGCGACGCGCTCGCCGGCCAGGACGCGGTGACCACGGACGAGCCCGCGGCGGGAGACGTGAAGAAGGACACGGCCAAGGAGCCGGGCCCCGGCGTCGAGACCGGCGGGGAGGACCCGGGCACGCAGCAGGAGACCGCGGATGACCCGGGCACGCAGCCGGAGACCGGGAAGGACCCGGGCACGCAGCCGGAGACCGGCGAGGACCCGGGCACGAACCCGGACGAGGGGACGCCGCCCGCCGGCGGGTGCCCCGGCATCATGGCCTGCGCGAACGAGAAGCAGTGCCAGACCCAGGCGTGCCTCCAGGAGTGCCTGGACGCGGCCGACGCGCCGGCCCAGGCCGACTTCGCGGCCCTGATCCAGTGCGCCCAGAAGAACTGCATGGCGTTGAAGGGCAGCGCCCAGGTCCAGTGCATCTACGACACCTGCCGCGAGACGAACGAGAAGTGCGTCACGGTCGGCACGGACAACTGCCAGAACTCGATCATGTGCCTCCAGAAGTGCGGCCAGAGCGCCGCGTGCCAGCAGGGCTGCGTCGACAAGGCGACCTACGACGCGATGCTCGGCGTGCTCGCCCTGATGGTCTGCATCGAGGCGAACTGCCCGACGACCGGCGACTGCGCCCAGACCAAGTGCAACACCGAGCTGCAGGCCTGCCTGGCCCCGTAGCGCCGGACGCGCAGTGCCCGTACAATCCGCCATCGTGAACGCACCGTCCTACAAGGCGCTCGCCGCATCGGGCGAGCTCGCCGACCGCGTCGCGGCCCTCCGCGCGCTGCTCGCGCCGTGCCGTCTCTGCCCGGCCGACTGCCGACGCGACCGCCTCGCCGGTCGGGTCGGGAAGTGCCGCGTCCGCGGCGCGATCGTGGCCGCGGCGACCGCCCACTTCGGCGAGGAGCCGGAGGTCTCCGGCACGCGCGGCTCGGGCACGCTGTTCTTCCGGTCGTGCAACCTGCACTGCGTCTACTGCCAGAACCACGCGATATCGCAGTCTTCCGGGGTCGGACGCCTGCCCCCCGACCCGGCCTCCGCGATCGCGGACCGGATGCTGGAGGTCGCCGCCCGCGGCTGCCACAACGTCAACTGGGTCACGCCGTCGCACGTGGTGCCGTGGGCCGCGGAGGCGCTCGCGATCGCGGCGTCGCGCGGGCTCGACCTCCCGATCGTCTACAACTCGGGCGGCTACGACGGGATCGAGACGATCCGCCTGCTCGACGGGATCGTCGACGTCTGGCTGCCGGACATCCGCTACTCGGACGACGAGGAGGCGCGCCGCCTGTCCGGGATCGAGGGCTACGTCGCCGCCTCCCGCGCCGCGGTGCTGGAGATGTCCCGGCAGGTCGGCCCGCGCAACGTCCCGGGCGCGGACGGCACGATCCGGCGCGGCCTGATCGTGAGACTCCTCGTGCTCCCGAGCGACCTCGCCGGGGTCCGCGAGACGCTCTCCTGGCTGAAGTCCGAGGTCGGCACCGGCGTCCGGATCGCCCTCATGGCGCAGTACTACCCCGCGCACCGCGCCGCGGCCGAGCCGCTGCTGACGCGCCCGGTCGGCGTGCGCGAGTACATGCGCGTGGTGGAGCACGCGGAGCGGCTCGGCTTCGAGGACGCGCTGGTGCAGGAGCCGGCCGCGTCCGAGTTCTACCGGCCCGACTTCGACCGCGGCGCGGAGCCGTTCGCGGACGCGAGCGCGCCGCGCTGAGGCGCGGCGCGCTCGGCGGCCGCAAGGCGGCCGCGCAAGGGGGGTGGCCCGCGCCCCGCATCGCGGGGCGGCGGGCAGGGGGGCGAGCCGCGCCCCCCTCCGATCGATGCCCCTGGCGCCTGCAG
>VGRB01000198.1 GCA_016875475.1 Deltaproteobacteria bacterium | reverse complement strand
GCGGGCCGGGCGACAGCGCGGAATGCTCGGGACGAGCGCGCCGCGCTGAGGCGCGGCGCGCTCGGCGGCCGCAAGGCGGCCGCGCAAGGGGGGTGGCCCGCGCCCCGCAGCGCGGGGCGGCGGGCAGGGGGGCGAGCCGCGCCCCCCTCCGATCGATGCCCCTGGCGCCTGCAGGGTCGCGATGGTGGGGGACGCATCTCGACCGGTGTCGTTCGGGACCGCCTGCCGTGCGGGCCGGGCGACAGCGCGGAATGCTCGACTCTGAAGGGTGAGGAGATCATGGACGTCAGGACTGCATGCGGGCCGCTTTCCATCCTCGCGGCCGCGTTCCTTGCGTGCGGCTCGTCCGGGGGGCGCGGGGGGACGGACACGGCGCCCTCTGACCTCGGCCCGACGGCCGACGTGCCGGCGGACGTCGCGGGCGATGCGGCCGCCGAGACCGCGCCCGACGACGAGCCGGAGGTCGCGCAGGAGGTCGCGCAGGAGGTCGCGCCGGAGGTCGCGCCGGAGGTCGCACAGGAGGTCGGCCCCGAGGCCGTGGAGCCCGCGCCCGAGGTCGTGGAAGTCGCCGAAGAGACGGCGGATCCCGGGCAGGAGGCCGGCGAGGACGCGGCCCCCGAGCCGGGGCAGGACGCCGTGGGGGAGGACGCGCCGCACGCGCCGCACGACGCGCCGCACGACGCGCCGCCCGACGCGCCGGCCGACGTGCCGCCCGACACCCCGCCGGCGCCCTGCGGGAACGGCGTGCTGGACCCGGGCGAGAAGTGCGAGCCGGGCACGGACGCGGACTGCGCGGACGCGGCGCCGTGGACGGTCCCGGGTTTCCGCATCGCCTGCACGTCCGCGTGCGCGTGGGAGGACGGCAAATGCCTGCTGCGCGCGCCGCGCATGTATTTCCCGCTCCCCGGCACCAACCAGTCGAAGTGCTTTGACGAGTCCGCGGCCATCGATTGCCCGGGGGTCGGCCAGCCGTTCTTCGGCCAGGACGCGAGCGACCCGTTCCCGGTCCCGTGGTGGGAAATCCTGACGGACGGCGGCCAGACCGTGATCCGGGACCGGCACGCGGACGTCCACTGGCAGGTCGAGGTCCCCCAGATGCCGAGGACCTGGGCCGAGGCGAGCCAGTACTGCGCGGACCTCGACCACGGCGGGTTCTCGGACTGGCGGCTCCCCACGCTGCACGAGCTGTTCACGATCACGGATCACGGCTGGTCGGCGCCGTCCGTGGACCCGGACCTGTTCCCGAACGCCCCGAGCGGCAACACGTGGACCGCGACCCCGGCCGCGGCGGCGCCCGGCCAGTACTGGACGGTCAGCTTCTACGCCGCCACCCCCGGGGCCGCGCTCGCCGACACGCCCGCCTTCGTCCGGTGCGCGCGGACCGCCTGGCCGGTCGAGGCCGGGGAAGGAGGGCCGGACCTCGCGGGCGACGGCCTGCGCTTCGAGTCGTCCGAGCCGCAGCCGGGCCAGGCGATCGTGACGGACGTCATCTCCCGGATCGAGTGGTTCGTGCTCGCGTCCGACGTCCCGGACTGGAAGACGTGGAAGGCCGCGCTCGCCGCGTGCCAGGACAGTTCCTGGGCCGAGCGGTACGACTGGCACGTACCCGACGCCTGGGAGGCGCTCTCGCTGATCTCGGCCGACCTCGCCGGCCCCGCGTCCGGCTTCGCGATCGGGTTCGACAGCCCGTTCTGGACCTCGACCACGAGCGCGGCGTCTCCCGAGTTCGCCCTGTCCATGTCGCCGGAGATCGGGACGTTGTCCGGGATGAACAAGGCCCTGACCGGTCCGGTGGCGTGCGCGAGGAAGACGGTGGAGTAGCTCGCCCTCGGGGCAGCCCTGCCCCCCCCTCGGCGCACGTCCCATGCGCTTCCGGGCGGCCCGCGGTGGAGGCGACACCGCGGACCGAGTGCGCGCAGGGGAGGCTCCCGGGGGCGCACGGACCGGCCGATCCGGAGCCCGAACCGCTCCGGCGGCGGGGGCTACTTGCAGTACCCGCCGGCCTTGTAGTCCTCGAGGTAGAGCCTGCACACGCCTGGGTCGCCGTTCCTGACCACCAGCTCCGCTCCGTAGCGGATCGGGGCCGCCGTGGGCTGGGCGGCGCACGCCGACAGGGCCGGACAGGAGCCGTCGTCCCCGCCGGAATCCTGGCAGCACGGCGCGTCCTCCGGCGCGGCGGGCACGTCGGTCGTGGACTTGTCTTCCATCTCGCAGCCGGCGGAGAGCGCCAGCAGGACGGCCCCGAGGATCCCGAACGAACGACGATGCATGAGACACCTCCCTCCGTGGCGGCCACCCGGGCCTACTTGCACGTCTTCTTGCCGGCCCTGCCGGCGCAGGACAGCGAGCAGCACTGCGAGTTCGCGGTGCACGAGGTCCCGGCCGGGAAGCACGCGGGCGCGGTCACGCACGTGTTGCAGCCGCAAGGGTCCGTCGCGACCTGGCACCGCTTGCCGGTGCCGCACTGCGCGTCCGTGGTGCAGGCGCCGGTGCAGGCGGGGTACGAGGCGAGGGCCGCGAGGGCCGCGTCGACGTCCATCTTGCCGTAGCCCCAGTCGAAGTTCGCCTTGTTCGGGCCCGCGGCCGTGTCCGTGTCGGAGAACTCGCTGTTCGCGACGCTCAGGTACGTGTCGGTCGCGGCGTCGTGGCGCGCGGTCACGGCGAGGATCTTCCGGAGGCACTTGTCGTCGAGGTCGCCCTTCCGCTCCAGCAGCAGGGCGGTCGCGCCGGTCATGTTCGGGCACGCCATGCTGGTGCCCTGGATCACGGTCGCCTCGAGGTTCGGGGTGACGCGGTTCGTGCCGAAGTGATAGGGGCCGCCGTCCCAGTAGGACACGCAGCGCTCCGGCCACTCCACCTTGCGCACGAAGTGCGAGAACGAGGACGCGATGCCGACGCCGGGCGTCGCGATCTCGGGCTTCAGCACGCCGTCGCGGCGCGGGCCGCGGCCCGAGAAGAACACCAGCTCGCCGGCGTCGACCGGGTCGTAGTAGTGGATCGGGTACGCGGAGTAGGTCTGCACGCCCTCGGACTCGGGCAGGCACTCGGTCCCGTACGCGAACTGCCACGCCTCGCGCGTCTGGTACGCGGCGACCGCGATGACCTCGTTGGCGGTGGCGGGGGTGCCGACCGTCACCTTGTTGTCCGACTCGCGGCCCGCGAAGCGCGGGGTCGGGTTCCGCACCGGCTCGGCCTGCCAGCCGTGGACGACCGAGTTCGACGCGCCGTACCAGGCGTGGAAGGTGCCGATGCACTTCGACTTCGTGTCCGCGGCCACGAGCTGGATCGACCAGGTGCCGGCGGCCGGATCGACGTTCCAGTAGTCCGAGATCTCGATGTAGGCGTCGTGCAGGCCGTTGGTCGCCCCGAACCCGAAGGGGTCGCCGCCGTTCTGGACCAGGATGCCGCCCTCGGTCGTGTTGAAGCCGGTGTAGCTGCTCCCGGTCACCCAGTAGTTCTTGTACTGGGTGCCGGCCGGCGGGTAGACCTTGCCGGACGGGGTCGTGACCTTGACCCGGCACTTGTTCGTCCCGCCCGGGTACCATACGTCGAAGAACACGTAGTCGCCGCCGGCCGCGTCGGGCGTGTAGGTCGGGAAGCGGAAGGTGAACGACTCGGTCGAGAGCGTGCCGCTGCCGTGCAGCGCATAGCCCCACCGGAGGCTCCGGGACCAGTTGTTCGCGCCGGGGTTGCCGGCCGCGATCACCACGACCCTGCCCTTGCCGGCGAGGTCGTCGATCCCGCGCTCCTCGAGCGTGGATCCGTCGTGCGGGCCGTAGTCGGACCCGAGGCTCATGTTGATGACCGCGGGCCGGCCGAGCGCGGCGGCGCGGCTGAAGATGAAGTTCACGCCGTCGATGATCGCCGCGTCCGTGTTCCGGTCGCCGTCGAAGTCGAACTTCACGAAGATGATGTCCGCGAGCGGCGCGCCGCCCTGCATGCCGGACCCGCTCCCGTCGCCCGCCGCGGTGCCGGTCACGTGCGTGCCGTGGCCGTCGGTGTCGCGCGCGAACGACTTGATCGGGTAGCCGACCTGGTCCACGGGGCCGAACCAGTTCGTGCCGGGGTCCCAGGAGTTGTCGAAGTGGTTGAGCGCGTCGTCGAAGTCCGCCTTCACGTACTCGTGGCCGTAGGTCAGCCCCAGGTCCGCGGGGGTCCGGTCGTCGTCCGTGTCCGACTGGTCCCAGTAGTGGAGGATCCGGCTCTCGAGCTGCGCGCCGGGGACCTCGTCGTTCCGGATGAAGTCCTTGTGCGTCCAGTCGAGCCCGCTGTCGATCACGCCGACGATGATCCCGGCGCCGCCGGTCGCCCGGGAGTTGTTCATCCCGGCCCAGGTGCCGGCCGCGGTCGTCACGAGCCCGTTCGAGAGGTCGTTGTACATGCGGACGCTCTTCGCGGCCTCGATCCGCGTCACCTCGGACAGAGCGGCAACGGCGCGGAGCCTGTTCAGGGGAACGGTCGCGGTCATGCGCCCGCCGCTCGTCACGGTCCGCACGCGGACGCCGATCGCGGAGAGCTTCGGCAGGGCGGCCGGGGACGCGGCGATCAGGACGTCCACCACCACGACATCGCCCTCGACGCGCGCGCGGGCGAGCCTGTCCGGGAACGCCTTGTGGACGTTCGAGCGCGTGATCCCGCGGTCGAGCGCCACGCGCAGGTAGGCGTCCATCTTGGCGTCGCCGGCCCGGACCGCCGAGGCGACCGAGGCCACGGCCTCGTCGTCCGTACCCCCCCCGGCATCGCAGGCCGAAAGGGGGACCAGGATCAGGGCAGAGATACCCAG
The DNA here is from genome assembly GCA_016875475.1 of Deltaproteobacteria bacterium. GTDB lineage: Bacteria > Myxococcota_A > UBA9042 > DTJE01 > DTJE01 > VGRB01. The sequence goes on along the minus strand of VGRB01000198.1, from coordinate 4,978 downwards.
TGCAATCCGCATCTTCGCAGTCATCACGACCTCCGGGCCATACCGCCGCATGACCCTACCAGAACCGGGGGGCGGAGTCCATGGCCAGTCCTGGCGGGGACAAGGATTTCGAGGCCATGTCGTTCAATGTGCCGGGGGGGGAATAGCCTCGCCTCGGCGGGCCTCCGAAAGCCCCCCTACTCGACGGAGCAGTCGGCCTCGACCCCGCCCGCGCCGGCCGCGCCGTCCGCGCCGGCCGATCCGCCGCCGAGACCGCCCGCGCCCGCGCCGCCCACCCTGCCGAAGGAGTTCGTCCCGCCCGCGCACCACCCGGGGACGGTCGCGCCGGCGAGCCGGGCGAAGACCGCGAACGAGGCGCCGCCGCTCCCGCCGCCGCCGCCGCCGCCGTGACCGCCCTTCCCGCCCGCGCCGCCGAACCCCCCGGTCCCTGCCGCGAAGTCGAAGTACAGGCCCGTGAGCTGGCCCCCGGCGCCGCCCGCGCCGCCAGCGCCGCCGTACCCGCCGTCGCCGCCGCGGCCGCCGTCGCCCGCGTGGTTGCGGACGACGAAGTTGCCCGATATCGCCGGCAGGGTGGGCGGGGCCGAGGCGCCCGACCGGATCACGAAGACCCCGAAGCTCCCGCCGCCCGCGTTGCCGCCGCCGCCCGCGCCGCCGCCGCACCCTGCGCCGCCGCCGCCGCCGCCCGCGCCGCCGAGCGTGTCGGTGCACGAGGTGTTCTTGTTCGCGTCCACGCCGCCGCCCGCGCCGCCGCCGCCGCCGCCCGCGCCGTGCGTGCCCGCGCCGCCCTCGACGCCCGCGTCGCCGACCCACTCGCCGCCGTCCACGGCCCCGGCCGCGTTGCCGCCGCCCGCGCCCGCGCCGCCGTTCACGCCGCTCGCACCCCTGCCGCCGTACCCGCCGAACTTGGTCGCGCCGCTGGCGTAGACGGGCTGGTTGCAGGGGTTGTTCGGGACGTACGCGTCCGCGCCGCCCGCGCCGGCAGCGCCGGCGCCCGTTCCGGTCCCGGCCGTGCCGGCCGGCTGCATGTCGTTGTTGTGCGGGCAGCCCGAGGAGGCGCCCTTCCCGCCGGCGCCGCCGCAGGCCGAGGCGCCGCCCGCGCCCCCGGCCCGGGTGGTGCCCGGGACGCAGGTGTCGAGGAGGGTGTCGTGACCGTTCGCGCCCGGCGCGCCGTCGATGCCGGTGTCGCCGCCCGCGCCCGCGGTGCCCGGGGCGCCCGGCGAGCCGCGGCCCGCGAAGACCACGTTGTCGCGGACCACGAGGTCGCCCGACGAGTCCCGGACCCAGATCGCGTACGAGTTGCCGCCACGCTTCCCGGGCTTCGACCAGTAGGTGTTCTCGCCGTAGATCGTGAAGCCGGAGAACTCGGTCTTGACGGTGATCCCGTCGGCGGTCACGGCCTTGCGGTGCGGGTTCGCGTCCGGGTCCGCGGTGGTCCCGGACAGGACGGTGACGTTGGTTTTCGGGTCGCGGCCCCAGGTGGCGGCGCTGTGGCCGCCGAGCACGTCGATGCCGCCGGTCAGCGTCACGTTCTCGGGGTAGATGCCCTCGGACACGAGGACGCGCTTCTTCGCGCCGTCCTTCGCCCGGGCGAGCGCGTAGCCGACGCTCGCGCACGGGTGGTCGAGCGTGCCGCAGCCCGCCGCGTCCGACCCGCCGTTCACCGGCGTCTTCACATAGACCGCGTCCGGGTCGATCAGCAGCTCGCAGCCGTTGTCCGGGTTCGTGTCCGGGTCGGCGTATCCCGGCTCGCACGCGTAGTCGCACTTCGGCTGCGCGCCCGACGCGTCGCAGAACGCCGTGGCGTGGTGCGCGGCGGGGGTCCAGACGCCCGTGCAGTCCACGAAGCAGTTCCCGCACGCGGTCGCGGCGACGTAGCGGCCGTCGGTGCGGAAGTCCTCGTCCGTCTCGCCGTCGCAGTCGTCGTCCAGGAAGTTGCACGCCTCGGCCGCCGTCGGTCCGGGGGCCGCGGTGCACTGCGCCGCGCCCGCGCCGTCGCACGCGACCACGCCGCCGCGCGCGCACTGGCCCTTGCCGACCTGGCAGGCCGCGCCGAGGTCGAAGCCCTCGTCCGTCTCGCCGTCGCAGTCGTCGTCCAGGAAGTTGCACGCCTCGGCCGCCGTCGGTCCGGGGGCCGCGGTGCACTTCGCCGCGCCCGCGCCGTCGCACGCGACCACGCCGCCGCGCGCGCACTGGCCCTTGCCGATCTGGCAGGCCGCGCCGAGGTCGAAGCCCTCGTCGGTCTGCCCGTCGCAGTCGTCGTCGATCCCGTTGCACTTCTCGTCGGTCTTGCCGCCCTCGACCGCGGAGCAGGTCACGCCGAGCCCGCCCGGGGCGCACACGGTCACGCCAAGCGAGAAGCACGCGCCCTGGCCGGCCGAGCAGATCGTGCCGAGACCCGGGAAGTCCTCGTCGGCGAGCCCGTCGCAGTCGTCGTCCGCGTCGTTGCAGGTCTCGGCCGAAGGCGGGGCCGCCGTGCACCCGACCCAGCCCTTGCCCGGGTCGCAGGTCTCGACGCCGCGGCAGGTGCCGAGGTCGTTCGAGGACTCGCACAGGCGCTCCTCGCCCGCGTTCGACGGGGTGCAGTCGCACGACCCGGAGTCCGGCACGCACTTCGCGAACGGCTTGCCCGCCGCGTCCTTCTCGCGGCAGGAGTAGCCCGCCGGGCACCGCGAGCCCGTGTCGGCGGAGATCGGGTGGGCGGACGCGGGGGAGCAGTCCCAGAGGCACCACAGGTCGGTCCCGCCGCCGAACGGGAGGCACGAGTCGCCCGCGACCTGGCAGGACGAGTCCGACAGGCAGCGCTTGCACTGGGTGTCCGGGAACGCGAGGCAGGAGAGGTCGGACGCGCGCCAGAAACCTTCCTCGCAGGCCGACACCGCGCAGCGCGGCGCCCCTGCCGAGGCGTCGCAGGCCATGGTGGCGTGAGGCACGAGGCCGGTACAACCGACCCCGCACGCACCGCAATGCTCGACCGTCGCGAACGCGTCGGTGCCGGCGAGCTTGAAGTCCTCGTCCACCGCGCCGTCGCAGTCGTCGTCCGTGTAGTTGCACGACTCCGGCCCGGGGTGCCGGGCGGGGCACACCCAGTCCACGCCGTCGGGCAGGGGCGCGCAGACCCACGTCCCGGCGCAGGTGTGGACGGTTCCCCCCCCGTCGGTCCACGAGTTCGCGCACGCGGTCGCCGGCGGCTCGAGCTGGTCGTCCACGAACCCGTTGCAGTCGTCGTCCACGCCGTTGCACGTCTCCGAGACCGGCATCCGGGCCGTGCACCCGGCCCACCCCTGGGTCGGGTCGCAGGTCTCGGTCCCGTAGCAGGTCCCCGAGTCCGAGGTCTTCGCGCAGATGCGGTGCATCCCCGCGTTCGCGGCGTTGCAGTCGCACGACCCGGAGTCGGGCGCGCACTGGCTGCCGCCGGCGATCTCCTTGCACGAGAACCCGGTCGGGCATTCCTGGCCCGACGGGGAGGTCTGCGAGCAGTCCCGCCCGCAGAACCGGCCCACCCCGAGGTCCAGGCACTTGTTGCCCGCGGACCCGCAGTTCACGTCGTCCGCGCACGGGAGGCACAGGTTCGACGCCTGGGGCAGGCAGAGCAGGTCGCCCGACTTCACGTAGCCGTCGAGGCAGGCGGTCACGCGGCACGCGGGCGTGGCGCCGGACGCGTCGCAGACCACGGACGCGGCGAACGGGACCTTGCCCGCACAGGAGCTGCCGCACTGGCCGCAGTGCCCGACCGTGGCGTAGCGGCCCTCCGCGTCGGTGAAGCCCTCGTCCGTCGCGCCGTCGCAGTCGTCGTCCGCGTAGTTGCAGGTCTCCGCCTGGGGGGTGGCCGCGATGCACGCGAAGCCCGACTGGCCCTTGCAGACCCAGCTCCCCACGCAGCTCCCGACCCCGGGCACCGTGTTGGCGCAAGCCTCGGCCGGGGGCGCGATGCCGTCGTCCGCGATCCCGTCGCAGTCGTCGTCCAGCCCGTTGCACGTCTCCGCGGCCGGTGTCGCGGCGGTGCACCCCGTCCAGCCCGCGACCGCGTCGCAGGTCTCGATGCCGAAGCACGTCCCGGCCGCCCCGGTGGCGGCGCACGCCCGCTCCAGGCCCGCGTTGGCCCCGGTGCAGTCGCACGACCCGGTCGCCGGGAGGCACTGTCCCTTCCCCGCGACGTCGGTGCACGCGTACCCGGTCGGGCACGCGGTCCCGAACAGGGAGCCCTCCGCGCAATCCCGGCCGCAGAACCGCCCGCCCGCGAGGTCCAGGCAGAGGTTCCCGGCGGCGCCGCAGTTCGCGTCCTCGGCGCAGGGCGAGCACAGGTTCGAGATCTGCGGCACGCAGCTCACGTCGCCGAGCCTGTAGTACCCGTCCATGCACTCGGTGACCACGCACGCCGGCGGGTCCTGGACCGCGTCGCAGGCCACGGTCTTGGCGAAGGGCACCCTGCCCTCGCACGAGCGCCCGCACCCGCCGCAGTGCGCGGGGGTCGAGTAGAGGCCGTCGCCGCCCTTGAAGTCCTCGTCGGTCTGGTCGTCGCAGTCGTCGTCCTGGTAGTTGCACGTCTCGGCCTTCGGCTCGAGCCCGACGCACTGCCAGCCGTCGGCCCCCTTGCAGACGCGCACGCCGCCGCACGGGCAGAGATCGCCCCCTTCCGGCGGCGAGATCCCGTCGTCCGCGACGCCGTTGCAGTCGTCGTCCACCCCGTTGCACTCCTCGGCCGCGGGATCGCGCGCCGAGCAGGCGGACCAGCCGGAGGCCTTGTCGCACGTCTCGACGCCGGTGCAGGTCCCGGCCCCCCCCTTCTTGACGCACGGACGCTCCGTCCCGTGGGAGGTCACGGTGCAGTCGCACGAGCCGCTGACCGGGACGCACTGCCTGGCCGTCCCGCTGTCGGCTCTCGCGTAGGAGCGTGATCCACCGGTCCATGCTTCCCGCTCTGGGGCAGAGGGCATCCCGAGGATCCCGGTACGAGGGAGTGGGAAAGGGACAGGGGCGA
>VGRB01000197.1 GCA_016875475.1 Deltaproteobacteria bacterium | reverse complement strand
GCGACGGGGCCACGGACGACTCGCCGACCGGCGGCCCGGACGCGTGTCCGCTCCAGAAGGGGGTGTGCGCGGGCTCCAGGGAGAAGTGCAAGGGCGCGTCCGGGTGGGCGTGCGACGCGGCCGGCTACAAGGCGCACGCGGCGGCGTACGAGGCGACCGAGAAGACCTGCGACGGCAAGGACAACGACTGCGACGGGCAGACCGACGAGGGGCTGCTGAACGCGTGCGGCAAGTGCGGGGCCGTTCCGAAGGAGTCGTGCAACGGCAAGGACGACGACTGTAACGGCAAGACGGACGACACGGCCGCGTGCGCGGCGTGCGGGGCGTCCGAGGTCGAGCTGGCGAAGGTCGATTCGGGCTGGGGCTACCAGATGGCGTGGAAGAACTCCATGGCCCTGCTCGGGGACGAGGCGTTCGTGTTCCTGAACCAGCGCGGCAACTACAGCTACACGAACCTGTTCCGGCTCGCCGACGGCCAGCTCGCGGCGAGCCCGAGCGTGTCCGTGTCCGTGGTCGGCAACCCGCACATCGCGCCCGGGGACGGGTTCCTGCACCTCGCGGTGACGGGGTACAACTCGGGCAGCGCCTCCTGGCAGCACATGTACTACTACCGGCTCTCGCCGTCGGGGCAGGTGCTGACGCAGGTCGAGGTGGACGAGAACTCGTCGAACTACAGCGGCGCGCCGTCGCCGGTGGCGCAGGGCGGGTCCACGGTCGGGCTCGTCTACTGGCCCGCGAGCGGCAGTCCGCAGTACGCGACCATCGGGTACGACGGCCAGGCCGCCGAGGTCTGGGGGCCCGTCGCGGGCTCGAACGACTACGGGGTCCAGCTCGGGATCCGCAAGGACGGCACGGCGTTCGTCGGCACGAAGTACGGGTCGTTCGAGGGTCCCGTCTACGTGGAGCAGGTTGACGGCGAGACGTGGACCGTCGATTCCGGGAAGGGCGGGTCGCCCCACCTGCGCGTCGCTCCCGACGACACGGTCTGGGTCGTCTGGGAGTCCGGCGCAAGCTACGATTATGACGGCATGATCAAGGCGTGGCGGCTGACCAAGGGCGGGTCCGAGCAGGGCCCGGAGGACATCGGGACCGGCAAGTCGCCCGTGATCGCGTTCGACCCCGCGGGCAGGCCGGTGGTGGCGCGCCTGCAGGGCGGGACGATCGTGGCGTCCACGAAGAGCGGCTCGACGTGGACGGACGAGACCGTCTGGCAGCCCCAGGGCGGGGAGACCGGCGGCGGGCCGGCCGGGCTCGAGTTCGACTCGGCGGGCCGGATGCACCTCGAGTACCACGTCTACACGCCCGGGAGCTGGAACCAGTACCACGCGATCCGGTACCGGCTGATCTGCCCCTCCGGCGGCGGGACGTGCACGCCGGACTGCACCGGCAAGACGTGCGGCGACGACGGGTGCGGCGGGTCGTGCGGTACGTGCCCTGACGGGTGCGGCGCGGCGCCGTCGGCCACGTGCGCCGGGAAGTGCGGGAAGTTCGAGCCGGACGCCGCGTGCAAGTGCAACTCCGCGTGCGTGGACTACGGGGATTGCTGCCCCGACTACGCCGACTGCTGCGCGTAGCGCCTGCAGCGCCTCTGCCGTGCGGGCCGGGCGACAGCGCGGAGCGCTCGGCGGCCGCAAGGCGGCCGCGCAAGGGGGGTGGCCCGCGCCCCGCAACGCGGGGCGGCGGGCAGGGGGGCGAGCCGCGCCCCCCTCCGATCGGTGCCCCTGGGGCCTGCCGGGTGCGGGACGAGGGGTACGTCTCTCGGCGGGTGCCGTTCGGGACTGCCTGCCGTGCGGGCCGGGCGACAGCGCGGAGTGCTCGTTGACGGTCGGTCGCGCGAAGGGCATGCTTGGATCGACAGGGCAATCGGAGGTCCGGCATGCCTGCCGAATCCATCGAGACCATCGTGGACCGACAGGTCCGCAGTTGGAACGCCCAGCGCCGGGTCGCGGACCTGGAGCCCGCGGACCGCGTGCACGGCCCGGTCGTCGCGTTCTCGCGCGAGTACGGGGCGCTCGGCGCGGAGATCGCGAGGACCGTCGCCGCGCGTCTCGAGTTCGAGTACTACGACCGCGAGCTTGTCGACCGCATCGCGGCGACGGCGCGCGTCCGCGAGAACGTGGTCGAGTCCGTGGACGAGCGCGTGCGCGACCGCATCTCGGAGTGGGTGACGAAGCAGTTCGGGGGCGACAGGATGACCGGGGACGACTACATGAAGGACCTGTCCCGGGTCGTCCTTTCCCTCGCGCACCACGGCCGCGCGGTCATCGTCGGCCGCGGGGCGCACTTCCTGCTCGCCCCGGCCTGGACGCTCCGGGTGCGGGCGTTCGCCGCGATGGACGTGCGCGTGGCGCGCGTGGCCGAGACCCATGTGCTCCCTCCCGCGGATGCGCGCGCGCGCGTGATCCGCATGGACCAGGAACGCGCCGAGTTCGCGCTCCGCCACTTCGGCCGCGACATCGGGGACCCGGCCGCGTTCGACCTGCTGTTCGACACGGGCACGCTGCCCGCCGCCGCCTGCGCGGACATTACGGTGGCCGCGTTCAAGGGCAAGTTCGGCGCGATGCGGGCGGGCGCGCGCTGATCCGCCGCGTTCCGTCCGGCCGCGCCTGAGGCTGCTGCTGCGCGCTTGTCACACCCTCGCGCTACAATCGCGCCGATTCCGGGAGGTGACCATGCCCGCCACCGTGTCCGCGGTCCTTCGCGCCGCGGCTCCGACGGCCGAGGAGCGCGCCGCCTTCGCCGGGTTCCTCCACGAGCTGCGGGAGGCGCTGTCGGCGCCCTCCGTCCCCGGCGTCCCGGACCCGATGAGCCTCTGGGACTACCTCGAAGCCGTGCGCGAAACCCCCGCGGCCGGTGACGAGGCAGCGGTGGTCGACGCGTTCATGGGCCGATTCATCCGGTCCCTCGGCTACCGCGACGCGGACGTCTCGTACAACGCGGCGATCCAGTGCGAGGAGCGCGCCGTCCCGGACTTCACGGTCCGGCTGCCCGAGGTGCTCGGGATGGTGCCGGTGTTCGTGGTCGAGGACAAGGCGACCGGGGTCAGGGACTTCCACCGCCCCAGGCGCGTCGCGAGCGGCCTCGACGAGACCCCTTTCCAGCAGCTCCGGCGGTACGCGCTCGGGGGGGGGATCCAAAATCCACGGGCGCATCGGCCTCCTGTGCAACGGATTCACCCTGGAGGCGTGGCAGTTCGGCGGCGACGGCGACGTCCGGCTCGCGGCCGTGGACGTCCACGCGCTCGCGCTGTCCGCGTCGGGCACGTCCTTCCCCGGCGGCGAGGGGCCGGCGCTCCGCGTCCTCTTCGACCGCTTCTCGCGGTTCGCGTTCACGTCCGTGTGGGACCTGTCCACGTCCGCCGTCCGCCCGCCGCCGCTCCCGCGCGACCGCGTCCGGAGGATGAAGGAGGCCCTCAAGGCGGGGGGCGTCAAGGAGTTCGAGCGGGAGCGGGACTCGTTCTACGAGGCGATCTGGCGCGACAGCGCCGTCGACGTCGCGACGCACGCCGAGACGCTCGTCGACGCCCTGCGGGACCTTATCGAACGGTTCGCGGGCGACGTGGCGGTGCAGATCCGCGAGGCCCTCCGCCGGGCCGCGGTGCACGACGCGCTGTCGCATCGGACCGCGGATCGTTCGGAGCTGGACGCGCTGATCGCGCGCGTCGATGGATACCGGCCCTACTTCCGCGCCGAGGAGTTCGACGGGCTCCTGCGGGAGCCCTTCCTGGAGTGGTGTCGGAAGCCGTCCATGGAGGACATCCCGACGCGGGTGCGCGAGTGGGTGGCCTCGATCGAGCCGCACCTGGTCCCCCTCGAGGCTGCGTCCGAACAGCAGGACCTTCCGGTCGCGCCCGCGCAGGGGCCCAGGGCATCGACCAACGGCTCCTCCGCGCGGACGCGCGTCCTGAAGGGGCTCGCGGAGTGCATCCAGGCGTCCTGCCGCAAGGCCCTGGTCCGCTACGGGGCCGAGGCCGACCTGGAGGCGGAGTTCTCCGTGTGCCTGAAGGTGTCGCGAGCCTTTGGCGCGTGGTCCGCCCGCGTCTCGTCCACCGTCCTCGTCGGCGCGTCGCGGGAGACCCTGGCCTCGGAGTTCGCGCGCCAGACGGCCTACGTCTATGTGGTCCGTCTCCTGCTGGTCCGGATCTGCGAGGACAAGGGCCTCTTCCGACGCAAGCTGTCGGACGGCGGGCTCGTGAACTGGCAGGAGCAGATCGAGCACTACCTGGACTACGCGCGAGGCCGGTCGTACGAGTACCTGACCCGGATGGCGTACGAGTGCGCCCAGAACGTCTACGGGCACTTCTACGGCGCGTCCGAGCTTTTCGACTGGTACCAGATGGATGAGAAGGTCCTGCTGCGCGGGCTGGTGGTCCTCAACTGCTTCGACCTGGCGAGGATCGACACGGACATCATCGGGACCGTCTATGGCCGCTACCTCGCCGAGGCCAGGCACGAGCAGGGGCGCTTCTACACTCCGCGCCCCCTCGTCGTCGAGATGCTCGACATGGCGGGGTGGAAAGGCAGCGCCATGGTGAACCGCCGCATCGGCGACATGGCCTGCGGGTCCGGGAGCTTCCTGGTCGAGGCGTGCCGGCGCCTGCTCGACGCCTTCCGCGGACCGGACGGCCGCATCCCGCTCGCGAGCCTCGACACCGCGCTCCGCGAAGTGCAGCGGTCGATCTTCGGGATCGATCTGAACCCGTTCGCTTGCTACCTGGCCGAGACGAACCTCCTGATCCAGGTGCTGGACCTCGTTCGCGACGCCAAGGAGCACGGGGTCACGTTGTGGGTGGACCGGTTCCAGATCTACTGCACCGACGCCCTGATCGCGCCGGAGACCGCGGACGTCCTGCTGGACCGCGAGCACGCGGCGGCAGAGCGCGCCAAGGCACGCTTCGGCGACTTCGAGGACGGGTTCGACTTCCTGGTCGGGAACCCGCCGTACGTCCGCGCGGACGAGGACGCCCCGCGCTGGCAGGAATACCGGCGGCGCATCGAGGCGCAGCCATGGTTCACGACGCGTCACCAGAAATGGGACCTGTACGTCCCGTTCGTCGAGCAGTACTTGCGCCTGCTGGCGGACCGGCCCGATGCCCGGGCGTGTCTGGTCACCATCGAGTCGATCGCCTCCACCGACTACGCGGGCCTGCTGCGCGAGAAGCTCGCGCGCGAGGCGACGCTCCACGACGTGCTGTTTCTCGAGCGCCTGCGCCTGTTCGAGGACGCGCCGTGGCAGGACAACGTGGTGTTCGCGTTCAGTCGGGGCGCTCCTCCGGCGGATCACGTCGTGCGCCGGAGATCCTGCCGCGGTCGCGGCGCGGACCGGGCGCTGGCGCCGGAGGCGCTCGATGCGCCGGTGCAGGTCGCGGCGGGTCCGGATCGGTTGCTGGACAAGCGGGACGAGGTCGTCCTCGACCTGTGGGACGCGGCGCCTCTCGGCGAACTGTTCTACGTGACGAAGGGGATGGCGCTGCATTCGAACGCGCGGCTGGTGAAGAACGGCATCCCCGTGGTCGTCAGGGTGCCGGCCGGCTACGAACCCTCCTGCTTCCTGGAGGACCTCGTCGAGGACCTCGGCACCGATGGCAAGCGGGTCCGGCACAAGCCGTTCACCCGCGACAAGCTCATCGCCGCGGATCGGGACGGGGTCCATGCCCGGCCGACGGTGACGCCCGAGCAGGTAGAGCGGGGGGGGATCGGCCGGGTGGACTGGATCGAGTACGGCGAGCACACGCGGTGTCCGGCGTTCGTGGACCGGCCCGAGGACCCCGTCCTGTTCGATCGGCCGAAGGTCGTCTTCGGGACGTTCGCGGGCGTGGCGGTCGACGAAGCTCGCGACGGCGACGGACTCATCGTGTCGCATTCCCTGACGCTGGCAATCCGCTGGGACAGGCTGGACGAGGCCTCGTACAAGCCCGTCCGGAAGGAACGGGACAGCCTTTGCGAACTCGGCCGATGGGACCGGGATCGGGCGGCGCGGATCTCCGAGTGGTACGTGTGCGCGCTGGCGCTCTCCGAGCCGCTCCAGCGGTGGATCTCGGCGCGAACCCCCTCGATGAAGGGACACGTGTATCCCGAGGTCGTCCGCGCCATCCCGGTCAAGCTCCTGTCCCCGGAGGCGCAGGTGCCGTTCATCGCGCTCGCCCGCGAGCGGCACGCCCTGTGGGCCGAGCTGGCCGCGCTCGAGGCGGAGGGGTACTGCACCGGCAGCCGGATCGGCGTGCCGGTGCGGCGCCTCGCGGAGAAGTTCCGTAGGGTACGGCCGGACGTCGAGCACCTCACCCTGTTCCAGGCCGCGGCCCGCGGCCTGTTCGGCGTCGCCGAGCCGTTCCTGACGCGCGACCTCTCCCGTGCCCGCGCCGACGGTGACGCAGTCCGGGTGGGCCGCGAGGTCGCGGTCGCGGTGGGAGCGGGAGTCGCGGATCGCGAGGGCGTCGCCCGCGTGCTCGCGCGCCTTGTCGCGGCCCTGCCCGGCACGGTCGCGGGCATGCAGGATGCCGATCCCCTTCCCGGGGACGAGGCCGGCCTCCTCGCGCTCGGGGCGTTCCTCGATTCGGAGGAGGCCGCGGTCCGCGCGCGGAAGGACCGCATCGGCGCCATCGGGGCAGAGATCGATCGTCTGGCCTGGGACCTGTACCGGCCCCGCGCCGGCAGCACCGCCGCCCCGCCGACCGCGCCGGCGCGCGGCATCCGGGAAGGGCCGCTCCTCTGACCTCGTGCTACCATGCGGCGGTCGCTCATGGAGTTCGGGAGCATGGCGCGTCGCGAGTACGGGGTGGGGGTGTTGTCCGGCCTGTGCCGGCGCCTGAGGGCGTCGCTGGACCTGGCCGAGGCGATGCCGCGCGTGGTCAGCGAGGTGGCGGACCTGCTCGACGCGGAGCGGTGCGTGCTGCTGCTGGACCGCGGCGGGCGCGTCATGGAGACGGTCGCGGCCTGCCGGGACGGCGACGCGGGTGGCCGCGACGGCGACGGGGCGGCGGGCGGCGGGCAGGGGGAGGCCGATCCGAGCCGCACCGTGATCGAGCGGGTGCGCCGGAAGCTCCAGCCGGTGCTCGCCGACGACCTGACCGCGGACGCGCGCTTCGGCGCGGCGGAGAGCGTGCGGGCGACGGACCCGCGGTCGGTCATCTGCGTGCCGCTGCTCGCGGGCGGTCGCTTCATGGGTGCGCTGTACGCGGACAACCGGCTCGCGCGAGGCGTGTTCGACCGCGAGGACCTCGCGTTCCTGGAGGCCGCGGGCGACGTGGTCGCGCTCGTGCTCGCGAACGCGCGGGCCCATACGCGCTTCATCGAGGCCGCACGGCTGTCCGAGAGCTTCCTGCTGGACCTCGACCCGGAGTCGCTGCTCGGCCGGGCCCTCGCGCGGGTCGTCGAGATCACGCGCGCCGGCACGGGCGCGCTGCTCCTGCGCGACGGCACGGGGGGCGGGGACCCGGCGGTCCGCGCGACGCGGCAGCGCGACGGCGAGCCCCCGGCCGGCGACATTGGGGGCCGCATCAGCGCCCACGCGGTCCGTCGCGTGATGGAGACGGGCCGGCCGCTGCTGACCGACAACGCGACCCTCGACCCGGACGACAGCCTCGCGTACAGCGCGCGGACCAAGAACCTGCTGTCGATCCTGTGCGTGCCGATCCGGGCCTGGGGCGAGACGCGCGGCGCGATCTACCTGGAGAACGCGGTCGCGGAGGGCGTGTTCGACGAGGAGGACGCCCGCCTCGCGCTCGTGGTCGCGGACCAGGCGGGCATGGCGCTCGAGAACGCGCGCCTGCACGGCGTGGAGCGGGCCACGGTCACGGCGCTCGCGAACGCGATCGAGGCGCGGGACTCCGGGACCTCCTCGCACGTGCAGCGCGTCACGACGCTCGCGGTCGCGGTCGGCCGCAGGATGGGGCTGTCCGACAAGCAGATAGCGGACCTCGAGCGCGCCGCCATCCTGCACGACGTCGGCAAGATCGGCGTGCCGGACTCCGTGCTGCTGAAGCCCGGTCGCCTCGACCCCCCCGAGGTCGAGATCATGAAGCGCCACCCGGACCTCGGGGCCGACATCGTCCGGCCGATCGGCCTGTCGCCCGCGGCGCTCGACGGGATCCGCGCGCACCAGGAGTCGTTCAACGGCCGCGGCTACCCGCGCGGGCTCGCTGGCGCGGACATCCCCCTGTTCGGGCGCATCCTCGCGGTCGTGGACACGTACGACGCCATGGTGTCCGACCGGCCGTACCGGAAGGGCAGCCCGCCCGAGCAGGCCCTGGCCGAGATCCGCCGTTGCGCGGGCACCCAGTTCGATCCCGCGGTCGCCGCGGCGTTCCTGGAGATCCGGGAGGCCCAGGTGTAGTGCCGCCCCGCAGTCCAGGCATCGGCGGAGCCGGACCCGGTCGCGGGCTGCGCCGCCGCCGCAACGGGCCTGCCGTTCGCGGGCTGGCCGGTGGTCGCCGCTGCGGCCGTCGCGCTCCGGGGGCGGCGGCGCGGGACCGGGCGCGGAAAGGCGGAGCGGGCGGACCTGGGTTAGAATCGGCCCGCGATGCCCGACGCGCTTCCCATCTGCCCGCACTGCGAGACGACGCGCGGGGCCCTCGGCGACACGTGCCCGGAGGCGGCGTGCGCGCGCAGGGGCTACCGGTTCATTCCCCACGGCTGGTACGCGACCGCGCGCGACGCGGCGGCGCGACGCAACAAGCCGCTCGACCCGCTGATCGGCCGGTCGCTCGACCGCTACCTGCTCGCCGGAAAGCTCGGCGAGGGCGGCATGGGCGCGGTCTACGTGGCGCTCCAGCGCCCCCTGATGCGCGAGGTCGCGATCAAGGTCGTGTCCGGCCTGGACCTGACCGAAGCGACCATCGCCCGCTTCGAGCGCGAGGCGCGCGCGGTCGCGACGCTCGACCACCCGAACATCGTGAAGCTGCACGACTACGGGGTCGGCGAACTGGAGGCGCAGGAAGGGCAGGGGGCCGACGCGCCGGTCCGCGTCCGCATGCCGTACATGGCGCTCGAGTACCTGCGCAACGCGCACTCGATCCGCCGCGTCCTGGCGCAGGCCCGGGAGGAGGCCGGCGGCAGCCACTCCGCGGCCGTGGTCCTGTCGGTGTTCGAGCAGGTCCTGAACGCGCTGACCGCGGCCCACTCGGCCGGGATCGTCCACCGGGACGTCAAGCCCGACAACGTCATGGTCGTGTCGGTCCCGGGGAACCGCTTCCACGTGAAGGTGCTCGACTTCGGGCTCGCCAAGCTCGTCTCGGAGGTGTCGGGAGGGGGCGAGGACGCCGAGATCACGCGGACCGGCCAGCTTCTCGGGACCCCGTTCTACATGGCGCCCGAACAGGCGCCGGGACCGAATCGGGGCGAGGTGGACGCGCGCACCGACCTCTACGCCGTCGCGGTCATGCTGTACGAGGTCTTCACGGGCGTGCGGCCGTTCCAGGGCGACAGCGCGCTCGAGGTCATCTCGCTCAAGATCGACCCGGACTACCGGCCGCTCGACCGCGCGGAGGCGCGCGGGCTGCCGCGCGGGTTGAGGTCGTTCCTGGCCCGCGGCCTCGCATGCCGGCCGGGCGACCGGTTCGCCTCGGCGGACGAGATGGCGGCGGCGTTGCGGCACGCGGTGTCGGGCCGGGTCACGACCGCGATCGGGCTGGCGGCCGGGGGCGGCGGGTCGTCCGAGGACCCCTCGATCGCCTATCCGAGCCTCGGCGGGACGCCCTCGCCGGCGTCGCCGGGATCACCGCCGGCGTCCCCGGCAACGCTGCGGGAGGACGAGCCGCGGGCGAGCCAGGGG
>VGRB01000196.1 GCA_016875475.1 Deltaproteobacteria bacterium | reverse complement strand
CAGATCCGCTTGGCACCAGGTGACCGGAGCGCGTGGTACAGGGTGGACGAGACGTACGGCAGCACGAGGGTCGCCCCGTACGCCGCCGAGGACACGACCTGCCACGCGTCGCCGGCGAGGCCGCCACCACCACCAGGCGCACGAGGCCGGCGATCCCCAGCGGCCTCCGCGCACCCCGACCGGACGGCCGAGGACCTCCTGCGGGCCGCCATGGCGACGGACCCGGAGGACCCGGTCGAGCAGACGTTCGTGTTCCCGGAGGCCGTGGACGAGCGGCACCTGGACCCGGCCGCCGACCTCGGCGCGACCGGGCGGCACGTGGCGTACGACTGGCGCGCCGGGACCGCGCGCGTCGTGGACGGGCGGTTCGACCTCGCGCCGTTCCCGAGCCTGTACGACTGGGCGTACGTCGTCCTGGCGCCGGTGCTGTCCAACGGGCTGACCCCGATCGGGGAGACCGGGAAGTACGTGACGGTCGCGGACCGCCGGTTCCAGGCGGTCGAGCCTCGCCCCGGCGGGATCCTGGTGGTCCTGGCCGGCGTCCCCGGCGAGGTCGTGACGATCGCCGCGTACGACGCGGACGCCGGCGCGATGCTGTCCGCGGTCGCGGCGACGATCGGCGCGGGCGGCACAGCGGAGGCGCTGGCGGCGCGGTAGCCGGCCACGGTCGTGGCATCGTGTGCCGCTTCGCAACCGGCCCCGTCCGGCGCTAGGGTTCGCCCGACACGTTGCCGGCCCGCCGCTCGCGGCGGGGACGCAAGGAGGAGGCACCTGATGTCGAAGCACCCCGAGCCCCGCGTGGCGATCCCGACCTACGGCCGCGATCTCCTGCGCGGCCTGCCCCCGGAGCTGCTCCGGCGGCCGATCGTCCTGACCCAGCCCGAGCCCTGGGCGCTCGTGTCCGCCGGCTTCCCCGCGGACCGCACCCGCCTGCACCGCGTCGAGACCATGGAGCAGGCGGTCGTGGACGGGGTGACCGCCGGCCTCGGCGACGGGTCCGCGGTCTTCGGTATCGGGGGCGGGTCCGCGCTCGACCACGCGAAGTACGTCGCGTGGAAGCGGGGGCTCCCGCTGGTGCTCGTCCCCACGATCCTGTCCGTGGACGCGGCCTACACCAAGGCGATCGGCGTCCGCGAGGGCGGGCGCGTCCGCTACGTCGGCGCGGTGTACCCGGACCACCTCCTGATCGACTACGGCCTCCTGCAGGCCGCGGACCCGATCCTGAACCGCGCCGGCGTCGGGGACATCCTGTCGATCTTCACCGCCATCTGGGACTGGCGCGAGGCGGGCGCGCGGCTCGGCGAGCCGTACGACGCGGGCGTGGCGGCGGAGTCGCGGGCCCTGCTGGACCGCCTGTTCGAGGGCGCCGCCGGGATCGGGTGCTGCTCGGACGCCGGCCTGCACCTGCTGTCCGAGCTGTACGTCGGCGAGGTCCGCCTGTGCGAGCTCGTCGGGAACGCGCGTCCCGAGGAGGGGAGCGAGCACTACGTCGCCTACTGCCTGGAGCACCGGACCGGCCGCCACTACCTGCACGGCGCCCTGGTCGGCATGGGCGTCCTGCTGGCCGGCGCGTACCAGGGCCAGGACGTCGGCCCCGTGAAGCGCTTCCTTTCGGACGTGCGGCTGGACTCCTCGTACCGGGCCGTCGGAACGACCGCGGACGAGGTCCGAAGCTGCCTGCTGGGGATGGGCGACTACGTCGCGCACGAGTCGCAGCTGCTGCCGGGGGTGTTCCACTTCCGCGGGGGGATTTCCGCGGCCGACGCCGGGGCCGTGATGGCCGCGGCGGACCTCGGCGAGTGAAACCGGGGTGTGCCTCGCCGCAATTCGTCGCGACCATCCGATGCGGCTGCGATGTCGACACGGAGGGAGGATCGGCCGGCGACAGGCGCGGAAGCAGGTCGCCGCGGGGCTACAGCACCTTCCACACCAGCGGCGCGTCCGGCGGGGCGCCCACGGGGCCGAACCCGGTGCCCGCGCGTCCCAGGTACGGGACGCTGAACCACACGCGCCCGCCCACCGCGTAGGGGATGTCGAGCGAGCGGCCGCCGGACCCGAGGGCCTGGGCCAGGACGTCCGGCCCCCCGTTCTGCACCAGCGAGATCATGGGGTCGATCCCGATGGCGAAGGTCACCTTGAGGTCGAGCCTCCCGCCCGCGGGCACGGTGAAGCCGGCGAGCTGACCCCCCACGGCCTGACCGGTCGCGGCCTCGGACGCGAGCGCCAGCGCGCCGCCCCCGGCCGCGGCCAGGAAGTCGGCCGCCGAGTCGAGGTCCGCGTCGGTGTCCGCGCACGCGCCGGCGGGCGTGGCAGGGCAGTCCGCGGAGCCCGGCTGGCAGAGCGTCACGCACGCCGCACCCAGCTCGCCCCAGGACTGCGAGGGATAGACGTGCAGGCCCACCAGCATCTCGGTCGTGGGCACGGGCACCCGCCCCGGGTTCGAGACCTGGAGCGGGACCTGGAACCGGAACTGGAGCTCCTCCTTCGTGGGCGGCCGGCCGAGCGCGAGGCAGGCGATCGACCCCAGGATTCGGTCGCACGAGTAGTGCGCCAGGGCGCGCAGGGTCGGAGGCTGGACGAGCAGGGCCTGGCCGCCGGCCAGCGAGACCCCCGGCACGGACGGGGCGCCGGGGAGGCCGAACCACTCGCACCCGGGCGCAAGCGCGAGGGGCGCGGCGACGAGGAGCGAGACGGGGGTGCGGCGCATGGGGCCTCCCTTGAACGGTCCCGAGATGCGGAGGATACTCGCTTCGCGGGCCGGCTGCGTCGAATGCTCGCCGGGGTCGTGGGCGCGGCCGCCTTCGCGGCCTGCGGCGGGGCCGGCTCCGTCCGGGGCCCGGGGAACGGCATCGCGGACGTCGCGGGGGACGCCCCTTCGGTCCCGGACGCCGCGGCCGTGCCGGACGAGGCTCTCATCCCTCTTCCCGATCCTCCCCCCGATCCGCCCCCTCCCGACCCCGAACCCGAGCCCGGACCCGAGCCCGAACCCGCCCCCCCTCACCGACCTTCCGCCCGAGCCTTCGCCGGACGTCCCCCCGGAGGAGCCGTCCTTCCCGCCGCCCGCGCCGCATGGGTGCGTGACGGCGGTGGGCGCGGGCGAGCACGACTTCCCCTGCGGCGGGCTGGTCCACCACGTCTCGGTCCCGCCACAGTGCGCGGAGTCCCCCTGCGGCCTGATCGTGGACATCCACGGGCTGACCATGAACGCGATGATGCAGGACCGCAACACGAACCTGCGCGCGCTCGGCGCGAAACACGGGTTCGTCGTGGTCCAGCCGAGCGCCAACCCGGCTCCGCCCGCTTCGTCCTGGAAGACGGGCGAGGACGACCAGAAGGTCCTGGCGTTCCTCGACGACGCGATCGCGGCCTGGCACGTGGACTTGCGCCGGGTCCACGCCACGGGTTTCTCGCAGGGCGGTTTGATGACCTGGCGCTTCGCCTGCAAGCACGCGGACCGGTTCGCCTCCTTCGCGGTCGGAGCCTCGTGCAACTACCCCACCCAGGAGGCGTGCCCCTTCTCGGGCGCGGCGAAGCCGTCCCGCCTCGTCCCCATCCTGTACATGCACGGGAAGGACGACGTGATCTACCTGTGGCAGGCGGCCGAGGCCATGCGCGACGCCGTGATCGCCGCATGGGGCCTGTCGGACGCGGGCGTGGTCTCGTCGGACGGGCGGCACGAGCGCCGTCGCTGGACCAGCCCGCAGGGTGGCGTCTTCGAGTTCGTCTGGCACGACTACCGGGCGGATTCCAACGTGCTCCAGGGGCACTGCTACCCGGGCAGCACCGACCCCGGCGGCGCGCCCGGCCAGCTGTTCAGCTTCCGCTGCGACGAGGACACGGCGTTCGCGTGGGGCGAGATCGCGATGGGGTTCTTCCTCGACCACCCCATGCCCGACTGACCCCGGACCGCCTCACCGCGCCCGAGGAGCGCCGGGCGGAGGAACTCCCGTTGTCGCGCACGTGGTCCGGGACCTCGGCGTGCTGATGGCGTGGCCCCTGCCGGCGAGCCCGTCAAGGCCTCGGCCGGGAAGCAGGCACGACCTCGAGAACAGCACGTGGCGGGGGTGGCCCGACCGCCCGCACGCGTCGCGGGCCGGCCGGAGGACGGCTCACCGGCAGCAGCGGAACCCGTAGAACCCGCTTCCCTTGCCATCGATCCGGGTCCGCGTGTAGGCGGTCCCGATCTCCCAGGCGTAGGGGAGGTGATTCGGCCCGCCCCTGGCGACGCCCATGACGTCGTCGCCCTCCCCCCAGGCCGAGCCGTCCGTCGGCGCTCCGTCGTACCCGGTGTAGTAGCCGTGGTAGGCGTCCGCGACCCATTCCATGCGGTTCCCGGTCATGTCCATCGCCCCGTATGGGCTGGCCCCGGCCGGGCGGGACCCGACGGCGAACGGCACGCCCACCGAGCAGCCCTCCCCCGAGGTCCCCTGGTTCGTCATGACCGCCAGGTCGCAGGTCGGGAACTCGTCGCCCCACGGGTAGATCCGGCCGTCGGTCCCCCGCGCCGCCTTCTCCCACTCGGCCTCGGAGCAGAGCCGCTTGCCGACCCACGCGCAGTACTCCGCGGCCTCGCTCCGCGCGACGCCCGCCGGATGCTCCTCCACCCCCCAGTAGTGCCAGATGCTCGCCGATCCGTGGGTGCAGGGTCCGGCCCGCTCGCAGAGTTCGTACTCGGCGATGGTCACCTCGTACTTGTCGATCTCGAACGCGGGGACCGTCACCTCGTGGTAGGGGGTGGCGTCCTCGTCGGGCTTCCCGGCCTCGCACGTGGCGCACCCCATCCAGAACGGGCCGGCCGGCACCTCGACCATGGTCCCGCACTCCGCGCCGCACCCGACCTCGCCGACGCAGCGCCCGTCGTCGCCGCACGGCATGTCGCCGCACGCGTCCGAGCTTCCCGCCACCTCCGCGCACGACCGGCCGCAGACCGGGTCCACGCCGCACTCGCGCCCGCGGCAGTCGTAGTCGTCCGGGCAGATCGGCGTGTCGTCGCTCCTGCAGCAGCGGAAGCCGATCCAGAGAACGCGCCACTTGTCGTCGTAGTTGGCCCTGTCCCTGCTGAAGACGTGCCAATAGCGCACGCCTCGATACACGTTCGCGTTGTAGCAGCAGTCCAGGTTGGCGCTGCCGTCCCCGACCACGTCCGCGCTGCCGTAGCTCGTCCTCCACCGGTCGCGGACCCACTCGGCCAGGCTGCCACCCATGTCCAGGACGCCGTACGGGCTCACGTCCTTGGGCCGGGAGCCGACGGGCTCGATCTCGGTGCCGCAGTTCAGGATGTCGCACAGCGGAGACGGGGCGCCCCAGGGGTACACCCGCCCGTCGGTGCCCCGGGCGGCCTTCTCCCACTGGGCCTCGGAGCACAGCCGCTTCCCGGCCCACGTGCAGTACTCCCGGGCCTCGGTGACCCACAGGCAGTCCACGGGGT
Organism: Deltaproteobacteria bacterium; assembly: GCA_016875475.1. Lineage (GTDB taxonomy): Bacteria > Myxococcota_A > UBA9042 > DTJE01 > DTJE01 > VGRB01. The sequence goes on along the minus strand of VGRB01000196.1, from coordinate 4,410 downwards.
GCTGCGCGCGATCCGGCCGGCCGCGGTTGCATTCCGGCCACGGAGGCGGCACGGGCTTGCAGCCCAGGGCCTCGACGCAGCGCTGGTAGGCCTCCACCGTCACCTCCGTCCGGTCGATGTGGAACGGGGCGATGTCCTCCTCGTGATAGGGCCCGCACGTCCCGGTGCCGTACGGGTCGTACTTGGGCTCGCACCCCATCCAGAACGGACCGGCGGCGACGGGCACCATCTCCGGGCAGTCCGGGGCACAGCCCGCGGCGCCGCATTTCCCCTCGACCGTGCACTGCAGCCCCGGCTGGCAGAGCCCGCAGGGGGCTCCGCAGACCGGGTCCAGACCGCACTCCCGGCCGGCGCAGTCCTTCTGGCCCGGGCAGCCCGCCTTGGTCACGCACGCCCCGGCCGTACACGCGAGCCCGGGTCCGCAGGGCTTCCCGTCCTTCGTGCCGTCCGGCGCGCAGGTCCCCGAGGAGCACCCCTCGCAGGCGCCGCAGGGGACCGTGCACTTGGGGCGGCACGTGCCGAAGGCGCACTCCGAGTCGCCGTCGCAGCCGGGGGGGCAGGATCCCCCGCACCCGTCGTCGCCGCACTCCTTCCCCCCGCACGACGGGACGCAAGCCTCCGCGGCATCGGGCGGCGGTTCGGCCGCATCCGGCCCGCCTGCGGAGTCCGGCGCCGCGCCGGCCTGCGCGGCCACCTGCACCGTCACCGCGTACGTTACGGGTCCCGCCCCGTCGATCCGCGCGTTGTGGATCAGCAGCACGGTCTCGCCGCCGGGCGCGAGCCCGATCTCCGAGAACCTCGCCTCGGCCGTGGTCACCTCCACGACGTCCGAGCCCTGGTAGGCACGCACCGTGATTCCCTGGTCTAGTCCCCCTCCCGCCGGCCCACCGTCGCCCGTCGCCACGCCGATGGTCATGTCCGAGGCGGCGGGATCCCCGTGGATCGCCACCGCCCACCCGGACAGCGGGGGCAGCACGTAGTCGGTCGCCGTCACCGGCGGGCCCCCGGCCGCGGGAGCGAGCTTTGCGACCGCTCCAGGGCTGAACATCGCCTCGTTCAAGCCGTACTGCCAGTCGTCCCGGAGGGCGGGCGCCGCCGGCGGGTCGCTCCCCCGGAGCACGCTCGCCACGACGGGCTGCCCTCCGATCGTCACCAGGTCGACCCGCTCGTAGGCCCGCTGGAAGAAGAACTCCGCGTGCGCCGCGCCGAGCCCGCCAGCCTGGGGCAGGGCCGACCGCACGAACGCGTCGAGGCTCGCGTACGACGCGCCGGCCGCCGCGATCCGGTCGAGCAGGGAGGGGAGGAACGACCACGAACCGCCGGCGTAGCGGCGAGCGAGCCAGAGCAGGAACTCGCCGGCGCCGTACTTCCGGTTCCGCAACTCGGCGGTGTCGGAGTCCAGGATCTCGTCGTTGCCGGTGCCGAGGGTCCAGTCCAGCGGCAGGAAGCGCCCCTCGCTGCGAAGCGGCGTGCTCGCGGCGGCGCCCCCGCGGGCCACCACGTGCCCGACCGCCATGCACAGGCCCTCCTCGATCCCGGCCTCGGCCCAGGTGTCGAGCGACTGGCAGTCGCACGCGGGTCCCTCCCACCCGTCGGCCGCGTCCTTGCAGCCGCACGTCAGGATCCCGTGACCGCGGACGACCGCGTGGAGCAGCTCGTGCGCCGGGGTGGAGTCCGGGAAGGAATCGACCGTTCCGCCGTCCTCGTTCGCGACCGGCAGGCCGCTCGTGTTCAGGTAGATCGTGCCGGTCAGGGCGAACGCCGGCATCGCGGCGCCGGGAACCCCGAGCAGATCGAGAGGGGTGGCCGCCGGGACGTACTCGCCGGGGTACTTCCATTTCTGCACCACGGCCCCGTACTTCCCGGCCGACCGGACCAGCCACGGCGGGCGCACGCCGGTGGCGGACAGCCATTCCGCGCTCGCGTCGAGCCACGTGCGCGCGCGCTCGGCCGTTTCCGGCGAGGCCCCCTTTCCCATCATGACCGTGAACGCCAACGTCGGCCACGGCCCGGCCGTTCCCGGGGCGGCAGGAAGCGGCATCGGGAGTTTCGGGGCGGCCTTGGTCTCCTGGTACTCCGTGCTCTCTACGACCGCGACCTCGATCGCTCCCGGGATCGCGAGAAGGGGCAGGTCGAAGGTCGCCCCGAACCCTGCCCCGAAGACGGGCAGGGGCTCGCCGCCCGCAGCGGACACGAGGGCGTACCGGACCTTTCCATCCGCCGGCGCCGACGGCGGCGCCGGGAACGACAGGATCAGGGCGTCTCCCGGATCCCGTGCCCAGACGAGCGCGGGCGCATCGCCCAGCAGGGACTCCGCCGCCACCCTGACAGGCCCGGCCACGACCGTCTCGTCGCTGCGGAGCCGGGACGGGTCCACCGGGGCCGCACCCTCGATCCGGAATCGCACGTCGTGGTCGAGCGAGCCTTTCGGCACCGCCAGGGCGATCCCCCCCTCGCCTTGGACCGTTCCGCCGGCGGGCCCCACGATGCCGGTGGGCGGAGCCGGTGCGTCACCGGCGGTGTCGCTGCCGGGCTGGACCTCGTCATCCCCGCCATCCGGGGAGTCCGGGGCCGCGGAAGGGTCCTCTTCCCCAGGGTCGTCTGGCGGAAACACCTCATCGCCCCCCTCGAGGGAATCGGGGAACGCCGAATCCGAGTCCGACCCGCCCGACCGGCCTGCTCCGCAGCCGGCGACGAGGACCGTCGCAACCAGGCATCGGCACGCGCTGCCCCAGGCACCCGTCATCTCCAGCTCCCGCCTCGACCCGGGGAAGGGTATCACGGACGGGCCATGGAGAGGGCCCGGCCACTCGTCATCCGACTGGCGGAGTCGTCAGCGGCGCAACTCCTCCTGGAAGCCGCCGCCTGCGCGACGCCCTCGGCGGATTCCGGGTGCCCGAGCGCGTTGACCCCCGCCCGCCTCCGGGGGGATACTTCGCCGGGAAAGCGGGACGCGCGGGGGGGGGGGCGAAGCGCCCCCTTCGGACACGTCCTGGAGGCGAGCGTGGACGACGGCACGGGAGGGCGCACGGGAGTCGAGCGGGTTCTCCGCCTGGCCGCGGAGGCGCCGGCATTCCCGCTTCCTTCGTCCGGAGGTGAGCATGCCGCGTAGCGCCGTCTCCCTGTTGCTGGTGGCCTGCGGCTGCGGCGGCGCGGAAGGCGAGCCCTCCCGCCCGGGGGCGTACGCCCCCCACGCGGTGCTCGGCCTCGAGACCGTCGTCGACGCGGACGGCGCCCGGGACATCGCGGATCCGCACGTGGTACGGCACGGCGGGACCTGGTACCTGTACGCGACCCAGACCAAGCGGGACCTGCACGTCTGGACCTCGGACGACCTCGCGACGTGGACGCGTCACGGCCCGGTGTGGCGGCCCACCCCGGGGACGTGGAACGCGCGCGGGCAGGTCTGGGCGCCGCACGTGGAGCGCATGGGGGACGAGTGGCTGATGTACTACACGGCCGGCCTGATGATCGGGGTTGCGCGCGCTTCGTCCCCGCTCGGGCCGTTCGAGGAGGTGCACGACCACCCGCTGATCGGGGGCGGCCACGGCGGGGTGGGGGACGGCGTGTTCGAGTCCGGGCCGCCGGACGACCCGGCCGAGTGGCAGGCGGCCTTCCTGCTCGACTTCCCCGAGATGGCCATCGACGCGTTCCTGCTGCGCGCGTCGAACGGCAGTCTCTGGATGTACTTCTCGGCCTACCTGCCGGTCAGCGCGATCCACGTGGTGCCCATGGCCGACCCCGTGACGGTGGCGCCGGGCGCGGTGCCGGCGCGGCTCCTCGTGCCCGAGGGCTGGGAGGGACTCGTGACGGAGGCCGCCTTCGTGGTCGAGCGGGGGGGGCGGTTCCACCTGACCTACTCCGGGAACGCGGCGGACACCGCGGGCTACGCGGTGGGCGGGGCGGCGGCGACCGCGCCGGACGGGCCGTTCGAGCGGTACGCGGAGAACCCGATCCTGTTCGGGGACGCGGCCGCGGGCTTCTTCGGCCCGGGCCACCACGGGCTGTGCGAGGGCGCGTTCGGCGACGTGCTGATGTTCTACCACACGAAGGTCTCGGCCGCGAAGGGCTTCGACCGGCGCATCCGCTACGTCCCGGTCGCCTTCGACGCGGACGGCCTGCTTCGCCTCTCCGTCCCTGCGCCGTGAGGCGTTGACAGCCCGCGCCGTTCGCGACGAGGATCGCGTGCGGAGGCCCCGGGGAACTCCCGTCGCGGAGGTGGGAGCCCATAAGGCCCAAGAGACGGATCACCCGCGAAATCCGGTTCGGGGCGGAAGTACGACTGGGCCGGTGGGCAGGGTCAAAGGCCGGTGGGCAGGGTCAAGGCAGGGGGCGGAGGTTGCGTTCGGGAGAGGGGTCGGGGTTTCGGAGGCACTTGCGGGCACGTCCCGCCCGAGCACGCGTCGTCCT
>VGRB01000195.1 GCA_016875475.1 Deltaproteobacteria bacterium | reverse complement strand
CCGACGCGGTGTCGAACGGGGCGATCTCGTAGGTGAACCGGCCCGGCCCCTCGTACAGCGTGACCGCGCCGAGCAGGAAGCGCCGGTACGGCGAGTAGTACTCCTGGAGGAACGTCGAACGGTCCGTCACCGGCGGCAGGCCGTGGCCGGACAGGTGCTTCGACGCGAACTCGTAGTGGAACGGGTACTTCTCCGAGTCCTGGAAGTAGAGCGCGTCCGCGTCCACCGTGTCGATGACCGTCTTGGTCGAGCGCGCGCCCGGGATGGTCGCGTCCGTGGGCCGCGCCGCGACCGCGAAGAAGTCCGCGAGGCAGTCGATCCGCTTCGTGTACTCGGGCCGCTGGCCGTCGGGGACCGCGCACGTCTCGGGCTGGCCGTAGTCCACCGGGACCCAGGCGTCTTCCCTGGCTTCACCGGCCGCGTCCGGGACGACGTCCGCCGGCGCGTCCGCGCCCCCCCCGCCGCCGCCCGACCCGGCGCAGGCCGCCGCCGCCAGCGCGAGCGCCGCGCCCATCACCCACCGCTCCATCGGCACGACCTCCGGCGAGTCCCGTCGGGATTCTACACCTCGGTGGACCGAGAAAGCGCGGGCGGGCTCGGGTACGGGCTCGGGTACGGGCTCGGGTCCCGACGCCTCGACATGCGGCACGGGCCGACCTATCATCCGGGGCATGAAGCCGACACCGTTCCAGGTGTTCTGCGGGTACTACCTGGGGCTCGACAGGGACTTGAAGTACCACTTCTTCAACCTGGCCGCGCTCGCCCGGCACTACGAGATCGCCCCGGACGAGCTTCGGGCGCTGCTGGAGCAGTACGATCTGACCCCCGAAGTCACCCGGCACGTGGACTACAACCTCGCGAAGGCGCACGCGAACGCGCAGGATATCGCCGGGTTCGGCGGAAGCGAAGACATCGTGTCCTTCGCGCGCCGGACCTTCGACGAGTTCATGGCCGCGCGCGGCTGGACCTACGACGAGCGGCGCGACTTCGAGAACATCGACTATGAGCGGATCCTCCCCGACCCCCCCCGGAAGGACGGCCCCGACGAGCCTCTCGATTGAGGGCCTCCGGGTCGTCTGGCCGGGTCGGGACGAAGGCGCGGACGTGGCCGCCCTCGGAGGCGTGTCCCTGACCGTGCCCGCAGGGGGGGCGGTCGCGGTCGCGGGCGAGTCCGGAAGCGGCAAGTCCACGCTGGTCGCGTGCGTGCTCGGACTGCTCGACCGGCGACGCGCGCGCGTGGAAGGCCGCGTGGAGGTCTTCGGCACCGACGTGCTGCGTGCGTCCGATCGCGAGCTTGCGGCCCTGCGCGGACGCCGCGTCGGCTACGTCGGCCAGCTCTTCCACGCCGCGTTCGACCCGCTGTTCACGGTCGGCAGCCAGCTCGCCGAGGCGCACCGCGCCCACGCCCCGGCCGCGGCCACGGACGGCGCGGTCGCGGAGGCACTGCGGCTCGCGGGCCTCGACGCGGGCCCGGACCTCCTCCGCCTGCGCCCGCACGAGATGTCCGGCGGGATGCTCCAGCGCGCCCAGGTCGCCGCGGCCATCCTCCACCGGCCGGACCTGCTCGTCCTCGACGAGCCGACCGCGGCCCTGGACGCGCTGCGGCGGCGCGAGTTCGCGACGCTCGTCGCGGAGCTGCGCGCACGCACCGGCGCGGCCGTCCTGCTGGCCACGCACGACCTCGGGCTCGCGGCGCGCCTCGCGGACCGGGTCGTGGTCCTGCACCGGGGCCGCGTCGCCGCCGCGGGGACGGCCGCGGAGGTGCTGGGGTCGCCGCCGGACGGCCAGGCGAGGGCGCTCGTCGAGGCCTGGCGCCGCACCGCCGGGGGGGGCGGCGAGGCCCCGGGGGGCGCGGCATGAGCGGGCGCGAGGCGGTCGGGGTCGAGGTCCGGGGCGCGGTCACGGCGATCGAGCGCGCGCCCGGCGTGCCGGTCCTCGCAGGCCTCGACCTCTCGGTCCGGCCGGGGTCGTGTCACGGGATCGTCGGCGGCAGCGGGTCAGGCAAGACCACGCTCCTGCGCGTCCTCCTGGGCCGTGTGACGATCCGCGCGGGCAGCGTGACGATCGGCCGTCACGCGGTCCCGCCGCCCCCCCCGGCGCGGCTCGAGTTCGCGCGCACCGTCGGCCTCGTGCCGCAGGACGCGGTCGGCTCGCTCGACCCGGTCGGGCCGATCTGGTGGTCCGTGACCGAGGGCCTGCGCATCCAGGCGGGTGTCTCGCGGGCGGAGGCCCGCGCCGCCGCGACCGCGCTGCTGCCGCGCGTCGGGCTCGACCCTGCGCTTGCGGACCGCCGGGGGGGCGAGCTGTCGGGGGGGCAGGCGCAACGGGCGTGCCTGGCGCGCGCGATCGCGACCGGCCCCGGCCTGATCCTGGCCGACGAGCCGACGTCCGCGCTCGACCCGGTGCTCGAGGCTTCGGTGCTCGACCTGCTGGCGCGGGTCCGGGCGGAGACCGGCGCGACCCTGCTGATCGTGGCCCACAGCCTCGCCGTCGTGCGGACGTGGTGCGACGACGTCACGGTGCTTCACCTGGGACGCGCGGTCGAGCGCGGGCCGGCGACGCGGGTCCTGTCCGCGCCGATCCACGAGCACACCCGGGCGCTCGTGGAGGCGTCCGCGGACCTCAATCCGGGCGGGGGACCACCAGCGAATCCATGAGCCGCTCCGGGCACTTCTCGACGATGACCCTGCCCCGGACCTCGGGGGGCACGAACCCCTCGGCCTCCGCGTGGTCGAGGAACGCGACGAGGCGCTCGAAGTAGCCGTCCACGTCGAGCAGGCCGACCGGCTTGCCGTGGATGCCGAGCGCGGACCAGGACAGGGCCTCGAACCACTCGTCGAGCGTGCCGATCCCCCCCGGCAGCGCGACGAACGCGTCGGACAGCGACTCCATCGTAGCCTTGCGCTCGTGCATCGTGCGGACCACGCGCACCTCGGTCAGGCCGGGGTGGACCTCGCCGGGTCCGGCGAGCAGGTCCGGGACGACCCCGATCGCCTCGCCGCCCGCGGCGAGCGCCGCGTCCGCGACCGCGGCCATGATGCCGCAGCTCCGGCCGCCATAGACGAGCCCCCAGCCCCGCGACGCGATCGCCGCGCCGAGGTCGCGGGCGGCCTTGGCGTACGACGGCCGCGACCCGTCCGCCGACCCGCAGAACACGCAGACCCTCGGCATCGCTCCTCCCTGTGGTCCCCGCCACGAACGCGGGGCCCGAAACGCCCGCATCGAGCTGCCGCACGAACACCTGCCAGCGCTCCGCGGCCGGGGACGCCCACGATCCGGCGAGCGCGAACCCGCCGCCGGGCCGGGCCGACACGCGGGGCAGCCAGGCCGAGGCCTCGACCGCGGCGCCGCCCACGGACAGGGGAAGCACGCGGTCGTCGCCGGCGAGGTCCGGCACGAGGTCCGGCGCCCCGCCGCCGCCTCCTCCCGAGCACGCCGCGAGCGCGCCCGCGACGATCGCCGGCCAGCGCGTCATCGATCACCCTCGGTCGTCCCGGGCGCAATCCTATCCGAACTCGCCGGCCCGGGTCGTTCCGTCGGCATCGCCCTGGAGACTGTTGCCGTACCGGCCTCCCGGGTAGCGAAAAGACCCCACCCGAAGTGGTACACTCCGCGCCGGCTTCGGGCCGGGAGGAACAGGGTGCGTCGCTTCGTCGTGTCGCTTGCGGTGGCCGCGCTCGCGGCGTGCGGCGGCGGGTCGTCCACCGGGGCCGGGACCGACCTCGGACCGGACCTGCCGAAGGCGGACGCGCCGGACACGGCCGTGGACGACGATGCCGCGGCGGACGAGGCGTCGCGAGACGGGACGGCCGGCGACCCGACAGGGGACGAGGCGGTCACCGGGGACGAGGCGGCCACCGGGGACGAGGCGGCCACCGGAGACGAGACGGCCATCGGGGACGAGACGGCCATCGGGGACGAGACGACCGGCGGAGACGACACGACCGCCGCGGACGACGCCCCGACCGAGAGCGGCCCGGACGCCTGCGCTCTCGCGATCGACCACGCCCCGGCCGCCGGGCTCGAGCTGGGCCAGGACCTGGTCGTCGTGGCGAAGGCGCCGGGCGCGACCTCGATGACGCTCTCGTGGAGGCCCCACCCCGACGCGGCCCAGCAGCAGGCGGCCATGGCCGAGGTGCCCGGCGGGTGGGAGGCGACCGTTCCCGCCGGCGGGATCACGTTCTGGGGCGTGCGCTACGCGATCGAGGCGACGGCCACGGGTTGTGCCTCCGCGAAGGACGACTTCGAGGTCCCGGTCCACGGCGAGCTTCGCGTTACGTCGAAGCCGGACGTCTACGACTACTCCCCGGACGTCCACGGCCGGTACGTGGTGTTCTCCAAGGAGAAGCCGCTCGACGAGGACGACCTGTTCCTGTTCGACCTGTGGACCTTCGAGGAGAGCGCGATCGTCACGGCGGCGAAGTCGCAGGGGGACGCCCACGTGGACGGCGGGTACGTCGCGTGGGTGGACCGCCGCGCCGCCGCGGACGACGAGGACCCGAACTCGGACGTCTGGCTGCTCGACCTCGCGAGCGGCGAGGAGCACCGCGTCACGTCCGACCCGGCGGGCCAGTACGGGGTGACGATCGCGGGCCGGATCGTGGCGTGGCGCGACGACCGCCACATGACCGGCGAGATCGACGGGGACGTGTACCTCTACGACATGGGGCCCGACGGCCGGTTCGGGACGGGCGACGACCCGGGCGAGATCCGCCTGACCCCGCACCCGGCCGACCAGACCGCGCCGTCCGTCTGGACCGACGGCACGCGCGTCCTCGTCGCGTGGTACGACATGCGCGACGACGCGGACGGCAGGTGCGACGCGGCCTGCGACTGGAACGTCTTCCTGTACGACTTCGGGCCCGACGGGATGCACGGGACCGCGGACGACGCCGGGCCGACGCGGGTCACGTCCGATGCGCACGAGCAGCAGTCCCCGGTCGTCTCGGGGCGGCGGATCGCCTGGACCGACGCGCGCGGCGGGAACTGGCTGAAGCCGGACATCTACTGGTACGACCTCGGGCCGGACCTCCTGTTCGGCACGGCCGACGACGGCGGCGAGGCGCGGCTCGACGTGCCCGCGGTCGAGCCCCAGGACCTCGACTTCGACGGCGACCGGCTCCTCTACACGGACTTCCGGAACGGGAACTGGGACCTCTGGCTGTACGACTTCGCCTCGGGACTCGAGACGCAGGTCACGTCGCACGCGCGCGGGCAGTTCTACGGCCGCGTGCACGGGAAGACGGTCGTGTGGCAGGACGCTCGCGCGAACGAGCCCGACGGCGAGCCGTTCGACGACGTGTGGGCGAGAGTGCTGCCATGAGGGGCGCGGGGGCAATCGGCCTGCTCCTCGCGGCGTTCGCCTGCGCCGGCCCGAGCAGCGACGCGCCTCGCGACACGCCGGACGACGCGGCCCAGGACCGGGCGCCGCTCGACGTGGCGTTCGAGGACGTGCCCGCGGACTCGCCGTCTCCCGCAAACGAGGCCCCCGAGATCGACCCGCTCTTCCTGCTCGACGACGGCGCGATGAAGACGCCGGTCGTCCAGGTCATGACCGGCAGCCCGGGCCGGTTCGCGAACCCCGCCTTCTTCGCGTACCAGGACGGGGACGGGCCGTGGCGCCCGCTCGTCCCGGAGGCGACCGGGGTCTACCGGTTCCACGTGGACCACCCGTCCGGCCGCTACGGCGTTGCCGTGGCCTCGACCGGCGAGGACGCCGGGCTCCCGGCGCACGCGAAGGTCGTGGAGGTGCGTCTGTTCTTCGCGACGACCGACGAGGCGCTCTCTGTGCCGGCGACCGGCCCGGGCGACTGGCCGCCCCCGGGGAAGCAGCGGTTCGCGGTCAAGGGGTCGGTCAAGGGATGGGAGGCGACCGACCCGCCGGTCGCGCATGTCGCCTGCTCCGCGGCGGTGGACGAGGTCCCGAAGTCGAGCCCGGGATACAGCCTCGCGGTCGCGTCCGGGCTCCAGGACGTCGCGGCGTCGCTCGGGGACCGCGGCTGGATCCGGCGGGACCTCGGCGTCACCAAGGACTGGACCCTCGCGATCGACCTGGCCGTGGACGGCTTCGACCTCGCGCGGCACCAGGCGACGCTGGCGGCGCCCGACCCGAACGACAAGGTGACCTGGCGCGCGGACCTCCTGACCGCGCGGCGCACGCTGCTGCCGGGCACGCCCGCCGAGGGCGCGACCGCCCCGTTCTTCGTGCTCCCACCCGACCGGCGCGTCGCGGGCGATCTCTACCGGCTGTCCGCGCTCGCCCGGCTCGACGGGACGCGCTCCCGCGAGGCGTCGGCGTGGCTCGCGACGCCGTCGGACCGGGCGCTGAAGCTCCCGCCGATCCACCTGACGGGGTCGGTCGAGGCGGGCGCCACCGGACCGGTCGCGACCTGGGGCAACTACCCGGACGCGAAGCTGTACCGGCTCGCGTACGAGACCCGGGCAGGCACCTGGGAGTGGGTGCGGTGGGACGTGGCCGCGACCCCGAGCCGGCTCGGCGCCGAGCGCAGGTTGGTCCCGCCCGACCTGGGACAGGCGGAGGGCTGGAGCGACGCGTTCGCCCCTCTGGCGGGGGTCGGCCCGACGTGGGAGCTTCGCGCGTACCAGTGCTCGGGGAGCGTCGAGGACCTGCTCGCGGCGCTCGAGTGGGGACCGCTGTCCAAGACCGAGGGCGTCCCGGACGGCCTGACGGTCGGGGCCGCGGTGCTGTCCTCGCCGTGAGGTACGGGTTGGCGGGTACGGGGTGATGGCGGTCGAGAGGGCCTGCCGATGGAATGGAGGTTCGCGATGGTACGGACTCGGATGGTGCTGGTGCCGGTGGCGGCCGCGCTCTGGGCGTGCGGAGGGTCCGATGGCGGGACCGGGACCGCGCCCCCGGTGTGCGGCAACGGGCAGGTCGAGGCGCCCGAGCTGTGCGACGGGAACTGCCCGGGCACGTGCAGCGACGGCAACGCCTGCACCGCGGACTCGCTGAACGGCGGGTCCGCGACGTGCGACGCGAGCTGCATGTTCGTCAAGATCGAGAAGTGCGCGGACGGCGACGGCTGCTGTCCCGCGAAGTGCACCAGCGCGACCGACTCGGACTGCTCCGCGCGGTGCGGGAACGGCATCGTGGACGGGGGCGAGACGTGCGACGGCGACTGCCCCGCCTCGTGCGACGACAAGAACGCCTGCACGGCCGACTCGTCCACGGGGAGCCGCGAGAACTGCAACCTGACCTGCCGGCACCTCGCGGTGTCCGAGTGCAAGGACGGCGACGGCTGCTGCCCGGCCGCGTGCAACACGGCCACGGACTCGGACTGCTCGGCCAAGTGCGGGAACGGCGTCGTGGACGACGGCGAGACGTGCGACGGGAACTGCCCGGCCGACTGCAACGACGGAAACGCCTGCACGACCGACGCGATGACGGGCAGCGCGGGGAACTGCAACGCGGCGTGCTCGCACCCGGGCGTCACCGAGTGCAAGGGCGGCGACGACTGCTGCCCGGCCGGCTGCAACGCGAACACGGACACGGACTGCTCCGCGTCGTGCGGCAACGGCACGGTCGAGGCCGGCGAGACCTGCGACGGCAACTGCCCCGCGGACTGCAACGACGGCAACGCCTGCACGCTTGACGGCCGGACCGGCAGCAAGGACAACTGCAACCTCTCGTGCACGCACGACAAGGTGCTGACGTGCGCCGATGACGACGCGTGCTGCCCGGCCGGCTGCAACGCGAACACGGACGACGACTGCTCGGCGTCCTGCGGGAACCTCGCAGTCGAGGGCGACGAGACCTGCGACGGCAACTGCCCGTCCGGCTGCAACGACGGCAACGCCTGCACCATCGACTCGCTCACCGGCAGCGCGGCCAACTGCAACGCGGTCTGCGCGACCCAGACCATCACTACGTGCGCGGACGGCGACGGCTGCTGCCCGGCCGCGTGCACGGCCAACGACGATTCGGACTGCTCCGCGTCATGCGGCAACGGCGAGGTCGAGGCGGGCGAGACCTGCGACGGCAACTGCCCCGAGTCCTGCGACGACGGGAACGCGTGCACGATCGACGCGAAGGGCGGCACGCCCGGGTCCTGCAACGTGGCGTGCCAGCGCACCGAGATCGTGTCGTGCGCGAACGGCGACGGGTGCTGCCCGGCCGGGTGCACGACCGCGAACGACGACGACTGCTCGCCGTTCTGCGGGAACAAGGTCGTGGACCCCGGCGAGACGTGCGACGGCGACTGCCCCGGCGACTGCGTGGACGAGAACGCGTGCACGATCGACACGCGGACCGGCAGCCCGGCGAACTGCAACGTCGCGTGCACCCACACGTCCGTGACCGAGTGCAGGACGGGCGACGGCTGCTGCGCGGCCGGGTGCGACAACAACACGGACAAGGACTGCTCGGCCACGTGCGGCAACGGCACGGTCGAGGCGGGCGAGACCTGCGACGGCAACTGCCCCGCGTCCTGCGACGACGCCGAGGCGTGCACCATCGACTTCGTCACCGGCGCGGCCGAGATCTGCTCGCTCGCGTGCGTCCACCAGCTCGTCACGCAGTGCAAGGCGGGCGACGACTGCTGCCCGGCCGGGTGCATCCCGTCCACTGACGCGGACTGCCCGACCGCGACCGGCAAGGTCGGCTCCCAGTGCGTGGACGGCGTCATCGACTGCGCGGACGGCGCCTGCATGACCGAGGCGGCGTGGGGCTGGCCGGGGGGCACGTGCTCCAAGGGCTGCACGGGCCCGGCCGACTGCCCGGCCGGCTCGCACTGCGCGTACAACGACGGCGAGGCCGGCGTGTGCCTCGCGGACTGCGCCGCGGACGGCGACTGCCGCCAGCCGAAGTACGGTTGCGTGAACAAGGACGCGAGCGCGGACGGGTCGAAGGAGTGCGCCCCGCTCGGCATCGGCACCGGCGGGACCGGCGACGCGTGCGACAGCGTCGATGATTGCGCGGGCGGCGCCCTCGCGGTCTGCATCAACGAGGCGAGCGACGGGTACCGCGGCGGCTACTGCTCCGCGTGGTGCAAGGCGGACGGGGAGTGCGCCGCAGGGGGGAAGTGCAACTCCGACGGCGTCCTGATGGGCAACTGCCTCGCGTCGTGCGCGAGCGACGAAGACTGCCGCGACGACGGCTGGGCGTGCTACGAGGCGTTCGCGGCGGGCGGGCCGGTCTGCTGGGCGTCCGCGACCGGCGCGGGCCAGGTCGGCGACGCGTGCGAGGGCTACTGGGACTGCGCGGGCGACGAATGGGGCACCTGCGGGCCCGAGGCGTACGGGTGGCCGGACGGCTACTGCCTGGTCGAGTGCACCGCCGGGACCGGATCCTGCGGCGGCGGCACGGCCTGCGTCGACTTCGGGAACGGCCACTCGTTCTGCATGGACTCGTGCACCGTGGACGCCGAGTGCCGCGCGGGCTATCAGTGCATGCAGGTGATCGCGACCGGCGACCTGGTCTGCTACGCGGCGCAGTAGTTCCCGGGACAGGCGCCCCGGCACCACGCCCCTACTGGCACGCCTTCCGGAGCGCGTAGACCGCGACGTTCGTCGTCATCTTGAGCGAGTTGTCGTAGCACCACCCCGTGGTCGCGTCCTCCAGGCCGCTGCCGTAGTCGTTCTTCGTCATGACCACGCCGGCCTCGCCGCCCACCTCGATCGCGCGCACCCGCGTCTCCGCGGACCACTCGGTCGGCGGCGCGCCGCCCGCGAGCAGGTAGTGGGCCGTGAACAGGGGGTGGGACTCCGGCAGGTACGCGCCCTGCCCCCCGAAGGTCGCGACCATCTCGGCGAGGAAGCTCGTCATGAAGGCGCTCGCCTCCCCCCATACGCCCGGGTTGCCGTCGTCCGCGAACAGCGTCCCCCCGCCGTTGACGTAGTCCGCCAGCAGCGTCCGGTGCGCCGCCGGCATCGAGACCCCC